>NZ_JBFAJK010000001.1:0-200474 GCF_040655175.1 Micromonospora sp. NPDC050495
AGGGATTTTCGCAGTTTCCACCAGACTGCAACGCCTTGACCTGCACCTTCACACCGCGACGCCGACTATATCGACGCTGAGCTGCGGAACACAGGGGACCAGCACCCGCCCGGCGCGTCGTCACGAGGCAAACGTTCCCTGATGCGGCACTAGTTGTACAGCCAGAAGGTGGCACAGCCGAAGCACAAAGCCAGTAGAACGGCCGAGGCGAGCAGCAGCACGAGCAGCGTGAGCAGCTCGTTGCGCGCCGTCCGCGCCGATTCCAGCGCCGGACCGCCGTCGGCGGGCTCAGGGTCGAGCACGTCGTGATCATGCCAGGCCCAACCTGTACAGCCAAGCCGGCAGACCGAGCCGGTCATACATCGGCGCGAGCCGAGGGATGAGCAGCTCAGCCGCTTTAGCCGACGTCGCCCGACAGGCGTCTTGGTCTTTGCATAGCAGGGGTTAGGGGTTCGAGTCCTCTGGGCTCCACCAGCACTTTCCTCGGGCCTGCAGGTGTCGGCCGTCATCCGGATCGTGGCGCGCCCGAGCAGCTTCACTACCGTGCGCAGTTCCTCGCCCTGGTCGAGCAGGAACGGGGCGAACGCATGCCGCAGGTCGTGCAGGTGCAGCCAGTCCAAGCCGGGATCGGCCGGCCCGGCCGGCCGCACTCGCCGACTGCAAGACCTTGAAGACCTCGGGGCTCCGCCCCGAACCCCGGCCCTCCTTAGAGATCAGCCAGGGGGCGGATCACCCCGTCGGGCAGCACGAGGCTGGACGGTCTGACGACTGCCCGACGAGGAGATCCGCACTACGCCTGACAGGTGTCAGCCGCGTGATACTTCAGCCCCGTGCTGATGAGCTCTGCCACTGCGAGCGAAGCTCAGCCAGCCAGGGGCCTGTGGCGTACTGTGCGGTGACGGTGATCGTGACGTTGTCACCGTCCGTCACGGACCGTAGCTCGGGCACGCAGGATCCCTGATCGTTCCGCTTGACTTGGCAGCTGGCGTTCGGACCATTACCGGAGTAGTCATAGACCTCCCCGGCGAGCACGCTCACACCGTTGACGGAGATGCGGTAGATGCCAGGCGTCTGCGGGACCACGGTGAAGTCGTAACCGCGATGCCAGACGATCGTCGTGCTGACCGCCCTGTTGGGATCTGCCGGATCGCTGTGGAGGACCTTGGTGCCGGGCTCGCTGGCCATGCCGTCCGGCTTTGGCGGCTTCGGGTTGGCCGGTGGGGCTGGCAGGGGATACCGAGTGAACGGCACCTTTTCGGCCACGGCGAAGTGCAGGGTGCCCTGGGTGGGGATCGTCGAACTCCGGCGCCCAGCGCTCTGGGCACCGGTGACCGTGTAGGTCACCGATACCGTGTCGCCGACGCTTGCTCCCACCTCACGGGACTCCGATCCCGTCGGGTCCTGGTGCAGCTCCGAATCGCAGTTCATCGAGAGGGCGGTGGGTTCGCCATCGACCGCAATCTCGGCGTCAAGTGTGCGCTTGTCCGGTAGGCCCGGGCAGTAGCTGAAGAACTGGACGTCCGTCGAGTTGACCGTCCAGCTGAGCTGCACCTTCTTTGAACTCACTGGCGCCGAGCCGACGGCAACTACCCGGTAACCGCGGGCGTACTCGGCGAAGGGCCCGATCTTGCGGCCCGCCACTGGTTTCGGAAGAGCCGATGCGCTGGCCGGCCCCGCTGACGGGGCCGTCGATCCAGCGGTGAAAGCCGGTGGTTGAGCCGGCTCCCCGCCGAGCACGACAGTGGAAGATCCCACCGCCGCCACCGCTGCCGCTGCTGCCACCGCTCCGGCCACGACGCGCCTACGCCGCCGTACGCTGATCTTGCGCTGCACCTCGATCAACCGTCCGGGCGACGGCATACCGTGAGCGGAGCGCTCATCCATGAGGTCCTTGAGGTCGGTCACTGGTGCAACGCCTCCAACGTCAGCGACTTGTCCAGTCGCAGCTTCCCCAGTGCCTTGTTGGCCTGGCTTTTGACGGTGCCCACCGAGATGCTCATCGCGTCCGCGATCTGCGCCTCGGTCATGTCTTCGAAGTAGCGCAGCACCAACACCGCCCGCTGTCGGCGGGGCAACCTCCCGAGCGCCTGCCACACCTCGTCCCGCTTGTCCACCCGCGAGAAAGGGTCGGCCGCCGCCTGCTCGGGCAGCTGCGACGTCGGCTGCTCGACCTGGCGCCATCTTCGCCGCCACCACGAGGCGTAGACGTTCACGAGAATTTTCCGCACATACGGCTCTGGGTCTCCGTCGATCCGCCCCCACGCGCTCCACGCGCGCACCAGGGCCGTTTGCAGCAGATCCTCTGCCTGCGCCCAGTCATGGGTGAGTAGATACGCGGTGCGTTGAAGACGGGGTGATCGTGCCGTCACGAACTCAGCGAACGTGTCGCTCAACGCCACAGGCTCTCCTTCGAATGGGGGTCACCGGCGACTACCCGACCGGCGCTTCTGAAGGTTGCTTCCACGTTCAAACTTTTCGGCGGACGCATCGCCCAGCTGGACCGCCAGGGATGTTGGTCGAGGTCGGGACGGGGCCAAGGCCGTACGCGGGGAAGGGAGCGGTCCAGCCTGGCGGGGAAGGGACATGCCCGCCTGGGACGATGGGCGGGCGCAGATCACCCGACTCATCACCGCGGCGGATGCGCCGGCCCCTGGCCGAGTTGCTCCGCGTCGACCGTGAGTTTCTCGGTGGGATGGCGAGCAAGGTGACCGGGGTGACGATCTCAGTAGGATGCGGAGATGTCTCGTCCAGTGATCTTCGACCTCTTCCACACCCTGGTCCAGGGGGCCGACGAGGAGCGTGATCGGGTGGTCGGCGAGATGGCGCTCATGGTCGGTGTGGCTCCGGCCGAGCTGGTCGCCGCGTACCACGCCACCTGGCGGGACCGGCTGGTCCGGTGGGACGTTGAGGAGACCATTCGCCTCCTCGCCGGACGTCTCGGCGGCACACCGACCGACGAACAGGTGACCCGGGCCGGTGAGCATCGGCGAGTCCTCGCGCGCCGGGTGCTCGGCAGCGTCTCGGCCGCCACCCTGGACGTGCTCGACGCGCTACGCGCCGACGGGCATCCGCTGGCCCTCATCAGCAACGCCACCTCCGACACCGCCGAGGCATGGCCGCGCGGTCCGCTCGCCGAACGGTTCGACGTCGCGGTCCTCTCCTGCGATGTCGGGCTGGCCAAGCCCGACCCGGCGATCTATCACCTTGCCGCGGAGCGTCTGGGTGTCCGGCCGGCGGAGTGCGTCTTCGTGGGCGACGGCGCAGACGGTGAGCTGGCCGGGGCGGCCGCGGTCGGTATGACCGTCTTCCGGACCACGGAGCACAACGACACCGACCCGGGCTGGGGCGGGCCGGCGTTCGCCACCCTGGGCGATCTGCCCGCCGTACTTCGGCAGCCGGTCAAGGTCATGGAGCCGGCCGAGTAGCGCGGTCGACACCTCCATTCGTACCGCCGATCCCGCCGACGGACATTCGCCGGGTCGACGGTGGGTGACCCGGCGAGCAGGTCAGCGACAGTGACCGGCGCTGGGCGACAGCAGTCCTGATCTTTCCAGGGCAGCGATGTCCGCCACTGCACAGCACGGGTGCTTGGCGCCTGCCGGACTACCCTCGTTGGCGTGTCCTCTGCGGATCTTCCGCTGCCTCCCGCGTGCGAAGCGGTCACGGCCCGGGCGGGCGCTGGGCGGGTGGTGCGTGCCAGCGAGCTGGACGTGGCGACGTGGCGGCTTCCCGAGCCGCAGAGGGCCGCACTGGTCTCCGCTGGCGTACCACTGGTCGATGATCTGGTGAGTGCGGTGGCTTTCCACGCCGAGCCGACGAGGTACCGGTTGGCGAGCTCCGACGACCTGGACTGGGTGTACGGCGCCGCGCCGGGGACCGGTGAGGTGCGGGCATGGTCGTCGGACGGCAGCTCCGGTGCTCGACCGGTGGCTCCACTGACCGCTGCCCGCGGCACCGCGCCGATCCACGGGGCAGCAGGGCTCGTCGTGGTGCCGTGACAGGCGAGCCGGGTAGCGGGACGAGCCGCTCGAACGGGATGGGCCCGGCGATCTCGCCGGGCCCATCCGTCTGTTCGCCGGTCAACCGGTCAGTCGAGGTACGTCCCGTTGACGACCGTCGAGCTGCCCATCGGGCCGCTGATCCAGCGGCCCAGCTCGTCCGCCTGCGGGTCGCTGACCACCGCCGCGGAGCCGAAGACGGCGGCGGTGTCGACCGAGCCGCTGAGCAGGTCGGCGTACCACTTCGCCTTCGGGTGCAGGGTGTCCCGGGTGCCGACGGTCAGCATGAGCGGGCCGTTCAGCGTCGCCATCAGGGCACCGCCGGCCAGCGCGTCCGGCCAGTTCATCCCGGTGGCCAGGCCGACCGTGCCGCCCCGGCCGAAGAAGTGGACGTTGACCGCGTTGGCGGTCTCGAACCGGTCGTCGCCCACCAGGTTGATGGTCAGGTACGGGTCGATGGCGGCGGCCGCCTGCTTGCCGACCGCGATGAGTTCGCTGCCGCCCCGCTGGCGGGCGTCGAGGTAGCTCTTGATCGAGGCGGGCAGCTTGCCGTCGTTGGTCAGCACCACCACGGCCGAGACGTCGGTGCCGGGCCGGTTGCGGGAGCCGGCCGCGGCGCCGGCGGCCAGCGCGTCGGGGAAGTTCATCCCGGTGGCGACGAGCACCTGGTTCGGCGCCGGGTTGATCGCGTTGGCGATGGCGATGGAGGTGCCGAAGCGGTCGGCGCCGGCCAGCCGGACGACCGCGAAGCCGAGCTTCTCGACCTCGCCGCGCACGGTGGCCGAGAGAGCGCCCTCGCTGCCGAGCAGGTAGACGGTCCCACCCGGGGCGAGCACCCGGCGGATCTCGTCGGCGGTCTGCGGTTGCAGCCTGGCCGGCGGGGTCAGCAGCAGCGGGCCCTTCTTCGCCGCGGCGAGCGCGGAGCCGCCGAGCGCGTCGGCGTACGTGTCGGAGCGGGACAGCACGACGGCGCCGGCACGCGGCCGGACGTCGGCGGGGTCGGCGTACGTGCCCCAGTGCGCCTGGGAGGCGGCCACGGCGGTGCCGAACCGGTCCTGCCCGGTGACCCGTACCGTCCGTTCCTGAAGTTGTGGCTGGTAGGCCGGCACACCGCGGAGGCCGTCCAGCACCGTGAAGCGGTCGGGCCAGCTGCCGCTGGCGTCGATCCGGACCACCTCGGTGGTGTCCGATCCGGCGGCGGTCCGGTTCGCCACGAGCGAGAACCCGTCCGGTGAGTACTCGGGGTTGTCGTGGACGCCGCCATTGTCGGTGAGCCGGGTCAGCGCGCCACTGTAGAGGTAGACCTTCCAGAGGTCGCCGGCCCGGACGAACGCCACCCAGCGCCCGTCCGGAGAGATGGTCGGGTTCTGGGCGTCGGTGACGATCTCCTCGAAGTGGTGGTAGTCGTCGAGCAGGCCGATCGACGGCACCCCACCCGGGTTGCCGGCGCCGTCGCTGGGCTGGCGCTGGACGACGATGCGTCCGGCGTTGTCGCTGTCCGGAGCGAGGTAGTTGGCGTCGTCCCAGGGGCTCAGGGCGTCGGTCTCCACGCCGTTGAGGTTGCGGGTGGACTCGATCCGCCAGGGTCGGCCCAGCGGCTTGGCCGCCCACATGACCTGGTCGGTGCGGCCGATCCACTTCGGATCGCGGCGTTCGGTGTCGGTCTCCGGCCAGACCACCTTGTGCAGGTCGTCCGCGTCGTCGTGGCGCAGGGTGACGATCGCGCCGTCCTGGTCGACGAAGGCGGCCCGGCTGCCGTCGGGTGCCCAGGAGGCGTAGCGGAGCTTCGCGCCGGTCGAGTTGGTGAGGGTCCGGCCGTCGGCGAAGCGGATCGTGTCGCTGCCGTTGCTGGCCGTCACCCCGAAGGGGTTGGCCGGCACGCCGGTGGTGGCCAGGGCCGGCGCCGGGGCGATGGCGTACGCCACGGCGCCGGCGGCCAGGACCGACGCCAGGGTGGCGGCGAGCGGTCGTCGGGGGTGCTGTCTCGGCAAGGAGGATCTCCTCGGGGAGCGGTGGGTCAGTAGGTGGCCGGGGGTCGGGCGAGGGATCGCGTTCGCGGCGCGCGCCGGCAGCAGCACGATACGGGTACTTGATCAGTTGCCGGAAGGCCTGTCCGGCCGGATCGTCCCGCCGGTCTCCGCGATGCTTGCCGGGTGGTCGGTTCGGGGCCGCTAGCCGAGCCGGTCGAGGAGGTCCCGCGAGCGGCGCACCACCAGCGCTGCGGCGTCGGCGTCGTACGACGGCAGCGAACTGTCGGTGAACAGGTGCCAGTCGCCCGGGTAGACGAAGAGCTCGGCCCGGTCCGGCCCGACGATGGTGACGAGTTCGCGGGCGGCGTCGACGTCGCCCTCCAGGCCGAAGAACGGGTCCTGCTCCATGCCGTGGATCTGCACGGGCACCCCGTCCGGCCACGGCCCGAAGGCCCACTCGCCGGTGACCGGGATGCAGGCCTCGTAGAGCAGGGCGCCGCGCGCGCCGGGCCGGGTCTGGGCGAGCCGCTGCGCGATGGCGGCGCCCCAGGAGAAGCCGGCGTAGACCAGGGCCTCGGGCAGGTCGGCGACGAACGCGTCGGCCCGCCGGTCGAGTTCCTCGCCGCCGATCCGCTTGGTCAGCGCGGCCCCGTCCTCCAGGGTTGCCGGCCGCTCGCCGTCGAAGAGGTCGGGGGTGTGCACGGTGTGCCCGCCGGCGGCCAGTTGCTCGCCGAAGGCGCGTACGCCGTCGGTGAGTCCCTGGAGGTGGTGGAAGAGGACGACCTCGGACATCTCTAGACTCCTGTCATCGGACGAGAACGATCGAATGATCGAGAATACTAGAACGGTCGAGAAATGTCGGTCAATGAGCAGATGCCGATCCCGGACTACGACCTCGACGAACTGCTGGTGGTGACCGCACCCGAGCAGCTCCGGGCCCTCGCCGACCCGCTGCGCGGCACCCTGCTGGAGCTGCTCCTCGAACGGGCGGCCACGGTCAACGAGCTGGCGCGGGCCGTGGACCGGCCCAAGAGCAGCGTCGCGTACCACGTGAACCTGCTGGTCAACGCCGGTTTGCTCCAGGTGGTGCGGACCCGCCGGGTGCGGGCGATCGAGGAGCGGTACTACGGCCGGGTGGCCCGGACCTTCTACGTCGGCGTGCTCAACCGCCCCGAGGACAAGCAGGTGGTGGCCGCCATCAACGGGCTGGCCGAGGCGGCCGCCGAGTCCGCCGCGGCCCACGCCGCCGACGAGCTGCGCTGCACCCTGGTGCACGCGCGCATCCCCCTCGAGGAGGTGCGGACCTTCTGGGCGGAGGTCCAGGCGCTCGCCCGCCGCTTCGCCCAGATCCCCCGCGCCGGCGACCAGGTGTACGGCTTCGTCGCCGGCCTCTACCCCACCGACGCGCCCACCCTCCCCGATATCGAGCCGGCCGGCCCCGACGAGCGGCGCCGGTAGCCGGGGCCACCCCGCGACCCCGCCGAGGGCCCGCCGGTCAGCCGGCGGCGTCGGCGAGGACCTCGCGCAGCGCGTGCGAGGTCTGCCGGACGATGCCCGGGTTGGTGTCCCAGTAGTACGGCAGGGCGAGCACCGCCTGGAGCAGCGCCCAGCCCCGACCACGCAGCCAGGCGGCGTCGTCGACGGCCAGTTCGGCGCGGAACCGGGCCCGGCTGGCGCCGGTGAACACGTTCCACGCCGGTTGCAGGTCGCAGGCCGGGTCACCGACGTTGAGCCCGCCGAAGTCGATGACCGCCGCGAGCCGGCCGTCGACCACCAGCAGGTTGCCGGGCAGCAGGTCACCGTGCACCCAGACCCCCGGCCCGTCGTACGCCGGCGCGTCCAGCGACTCCTGCCAGGCGCGCAGCACCGCGCCGCCGTCCACCCGGTCGCCGAGGCGGCGCACCGCGTCGCGTACCCCCTCGTCCAGCTCGACGAGATCGGCGCCCCGGCTGCCCCGGCCCCGCGGGTACGCGCCCGCCTGGTCCACCCGGCGCAGCGCCGCGACGAACCCGGCCAGGTCCACCGCCGCCCGGTCCAGGTCGTGCAGCGTGCCGTTGGCGTTCTCCCCGGGCAGCCACTCGTACACCGACCAGTCGAAGGGGTAACCCTCGGCCGGCCGACCCATCGCCAGCGGTACCGGCACGGCGAGCGGCAGGTGCGGGGCCAGCCGGGGCAGCCACTCGGCCTCCCGCGCGGCCTGATTCGTGGCCCAGCCGATCCGGGGCAACCGCACCGCCAGGTCCGCGCCGAGCCGGTAGATGTCGTGGTCGGTGCCGTACGAGGGAACCAGCCGCAGCGGCCGGCTGGCCCAGTGCGGGAACTGGCCGGCGAGCAGCCGGCGGACGAGCTCGACGTCGGTCTGCACCTCGTCGGCGTGCATCTTGATCCGGGTCACGCCGGGCATCCTCCGACGTTGGCGCGCCGGCGGGCAACCGGGTTCAGCCCGTGCTACGGCGGCGCCAGGTCAACGTCATGACCAGGATCACCAGGCCGGCCGGCAGGGCCGCCACCAGCAGCCCTCGCGACCGCGCCAGCCGGAGCCGGAGGAGCAACCGCCGGTCCGGCTCCCGGGTCACCGCGTACTGCTGGCCGGGCAGACCGGGGTCGAGCCGGCAGGTGAGCCGGTAGCTGCCGGGAGCCGCGGCGGTGAAGGTCGACGCCCAGGCCCAGAGGGTGTCGTCGGTGGCCCGCTCGACCCAGTCGACCCGGTGGCCCGGCTCGCGCACCGGCACCGGCCGCCCGTCCGGGCCGGTCACCCGGCACCGGTCGCGGTCCGGCCCCCGGGTCGGCCGGGTGGCCCAGATGGCGTACCGGCCGGGGGCCAGCTCGACGTTGATCTGGTCGTACCAGGGGCCGGGGACCCGCAGCGGCAGGGGCACCGGCTCGGCCCGCGGCGACACGGCCCGCTGGACGGCGGGCACGCTCGCCAGCAGGCCGAGGCAGCCGACCAGCGCCAGCACCCCGGCCAGCACCAGCGCCACCCCCCTGCCCATGCCGGCAGGGTAGTGCCGGGCCGGTGCCGGCGGGGACCCGCGGCAGGCTAGCGTCGGGGCGTGAGCACCGGATCCCCACGCGTCCTGCCGGCCGACCTCGGCATCGCCGAGGCGGCCTCCGTCCTGCGTGCCGGCGGGCTGGTCGCCTTCCCCACCGAGACGGTCTACGGGCTGGGGGCGAACGCGCTCGACGCGGAGGCGGCGGCCCGGATCTTCGCGGCCAAGGCCCGCCCCAGCTTCGACCCGCTGATCAGCCACCTGGCCGACGCCGCCGACCTGCCCGGCCTCGTCGGCCCGGTGCCACCGGCGGTCGCCGCCCTGGCCGAACGCTTCTGGCCGGGCCCGCTCACCCTGATCGTGGACCGGCCGGCGGTGATCCCGCCGATCGTCACCTCCGGACTGGACACCATGGCGGTACGCGTGCCGGACGAACCCTCCGCCCGGGCGTTGATCGCCGCCGCCGGGGTGCCGGTGGCCGCGCCCAGCGCCAACCGGTTCGGGCAGCTCAGCCCGACCCGCGCCGAGCACGTGGTGGCCGGGCTGGGCGACGCGGTGGACGTGGTGCTCGACGGCGGGCCCACCCGGTGCGGGATCGAGTCGACCATCGTGGACGCCCGGGGCGCTCAGCCCGTCGTGCTCCGGCTCGGCGCGCTGCCGGTGGAGGCGCTGATCGAGGCGGTCGGGCCGGTCGAGGTGCGGTCGGGCAGTTCCGGGCAGCCGGTGGCGCCCGGGACGCTGGCCGCGCACTACGCCCCGCGTACCCCGTTGCGGTTGGGGGCGGCCGACGGCGACGGCGGCCGGCGCGGCCTGCTGGCCTTCCGGGCCCGGCCGGCGACGGGTGACTGGGCCGCCGTGGAGGTGCTCTCGCCCGAGGGCGACCCGACCGTGGCGGCCGCGCGGCTCTTCGACGCCCTGCACCGGCTGGACGCGGCCGGGGTGACCGAGATCGTGGCCGAGCCGGTGCCCGAGGTCGGGCTGGGCCGGGCGATCAACGACCGGCTGCGGCGGGCCGCCGCCACCTGGCGCTGACCGTCGCGGCCACCAGCACCGGCCGCCGCCACCTGGCGCTGACCGTCGCGGCCACCAGCACCGGCCGCCGTTTCCGCACCCTCCCGGACGCGGTGACGGCACGGCGGCACCTGGGCCGCCGTGCCGTCACCGAGCGCCGCGTCACATCTGCTGTTGCGTCACGTCCAGGTTGACGTACCGGGGTTCGCCGGTGGCGAGTTCACGGATGCGCTCGGCGTACGCGCCGGTCTGCGGGCGGCCGCTGTGCGCCATGGCCTGCTCGTAGCTGTCGAACTCGGCGACGATGACGAAGTGGCCGGGCTGCTCCCGGTCCTCCGCGAAGGTCACCCGGGCAGGCCCGGGCGACGGGTGGTCGCGGGTCCACTCCTCGCCGAGCCGGCGCACCTCGTCGGGGCGGTCCGTCTGGTACTCCACCATCTGCACGAACGCCATCTCGATCACCTCCAACCGGGGTGTTCCCGCCGGCCGGCCATCCATGTCGTCGGCATGGCCGCGGGCGCCGGGGGTAGGAGAAAGGACAACAACCCCCGAAAGTGAGGTGTCACACCAATGCCGACCGCACGCGACATCATGACCAGCGACGTGAGCTGCGTCCGCGAGCAGGACGACCTGCGTACCGCCGCCCGGCGGATGGCCGACCTGGGGGTGGGTTCGCTGCCGATCTGCGGCGACGACAACCGCCTCAAGGGCATGCTGACCGACCGGGACATCGTGGTGAAGGTGCTCGCCGAAGGGCGCGACCCGGGCAGCGTGACCGCCGGGGAACTGGCCCAGGGCGAGGCGGTGACCGTCGGCGCCGACGACGACGCAGCCGAGATCCTGCGGACCATGGGCAAGCACCAGGTACGCCGGCTGCCGGTGATCGACGGGCACGACCTCGTCGGCATCGTGGCCGTCGCCGACGTGGCCCGGTCGCTGCCCGAGCGGCCGGTGGGCGACCTCATCGAGGCCATCTCCGAGCGCGGCTGACCCCGGCCGACCGATCGTCGTCCCCGCCGGCCGCGCGCCGGGGCGGGACGGCGATCCCGGTCAGGCCGGCGGGGACAACGGGACCGCGTCGTGGCCGTACCGGCGAAGGTCACCTCAGGCGTCATGGGCTTCGCCGTACCCGTCATCCGGTTCGTCACGCGGGCGGACGCCGCGTTGCGGGAGGCGGTCGACCAGGCGGGTCAGCGCGCCGTTGGCGAAGGTGGCGCCGAGCGCCGAGCCGGTGGCGATACCCCAGCCCACCGGGCCGAGCGGGGTGCAGCCGAAGAACTGGCTGACCCCCGGGGTCTGCACCACCGCGACCAGGACGCCCACCGACGCGGCCGTGGAGGCCAGCACCATCGGGCTGGTCCCGCCGGCCAGCACGGTCTGGCCGAGCTGGGTGCCGACCAGCGAGGCGAGCGCGACCGTGCCCGCCCGCCGCCGCCGACCGCTGTACCGGGCCAACGTCCAACCGGCGGTCGCGCCCAGCGTGGTGGCCCCGGCCCGGAGCGCGATCTCCCGGGTCATCGTGCCACCCAGGGAGGTGTCCGGGCCCTCCAGCAGCAGGTGGTCGGCCCGGTCGGAGGCGGGCGGGCGGACCGCGATGGCCAGCGCCGGCACCAGGTCGGTGAGCAGGTTGACCAGGAGCAGTTGCCGGCCGGTCAGCGCGGAACGACCGGTCGCCGCGGCGGTCAGCACGCTGAACGCGATCTCGCCGAGGTTGCCGCCGACCAGGATGCTCAGCGCGTGGCGGACCGACGACCACATGGCCCGCCCCTCCACCAGGGTGGCGATGATCGTCTCCAGCCGGTCGTCGGTGACCACCAGATCGGCGGCGGCCCGGGCCGCCGGGGTGCCCCGCTGACCGAGCGCGATGCCCACGTCGGCCAGCCGGATCGCCGGGGCGTCGTTGGCCCCGTCACCGGTCATCGCCACGGTCCGGCCGCGCCGCTGGAGCGCCTGGATGATCCGGACCTTGTGCGCCGGGGTGCACCGGGCCACCACGTCGGTGGCCATCAGCCGCTCCGCGAGCGCCTCGTCGTCGAGCCGGTCCAGGTCGGTGGCGGTCACCACCCGCTGTTCACCGTCGTCCGGGCTGATCGTGGCGGCGATCGCCTCGGCTGTCGCCGGATGATCACCGGTGATCATGATGGTGTGCACGCCGGCCTGCCGGATCCGGTGCACCGCGGGCGCGGCGCTGTCCCGGATCCCGTCGGCGAGGGCCAGGAAGCCGACGAAGACCAGCCCGTCGACCTGCTCGTCGGTGACCGTCTCCGCGCCGGTGCGGCACTCGGCGACGGCCAGGATCCGGTGCCCGGCCCGGGCCCGTTCGGCCAGCCGCCCGTGCAGCGCGTCCCGGCCGGCCGCGTCCAGCGGTACGTCACCCCCGGTGGTCCGCCGCGCGGCGCAGCGCGGCAGCACCGACTCCGGCGCGCCCTTGACGCTGAGCAGCAGGCCGTCGGCGTCCCGCCCGACTGTGGCGTGGTAGCCGCGGGACGGCTCGAACGGCAACCCGCCGACCGCGTGCCAGCCCGCCGCCCCGGTCTGCTCCACCACGCCGGCCATGCCGGCGCCCCGGCGTACCGCCCGGTCGGTCTGCTGCGGCAACTCGTCCGGGTCGGCCGCGGCCGGGGTGGCCCGCAGCGCGGCGGCCAGGGTCGGCCGCAGCGCCTCGTCCAGCCGCTCCGGCGGGGCGTACCGGTCCTCGCCGGTGCCCACCCCGGCCAGCAGCAGCTTGCCCTCGGTCAGCGTGCCGGTCTTGTCGAAGCAGAGCACGTCGACCCGGCCCAGCGCCTCGATGGTCCGCGGGTTGCGGACCAGCGCGCCGTGCTCGGCGAGCCGCCGCGCCGCCGCCAACTGGGCGGCGCTGACCAGAAAGGGCAGCCCTTCCGGCACCGACGCGACGGCCAGGTTCGCGGCGGTCGCCGCCGTCTCCGCCAGGGGTACGCCCCGGAGCAGCCCCGCCCCGGCCACCGCGATCGCCGAACCGGCCGCCAGCGGCACGGCGGTGCTGGTCAACTTGCCGAGCCGCACCTCCACGCCGCTGGCCGGCGGGGCCTCGCGGGCCAGGGCGAGGCTGCGTCCCGCCTCGGTCTCCTCGCCGGTCGCCACCACGATCGCGGTGCCGTGACCGGCCGCGACGGTGGTGCCCTCGTAGAGCATGGAGTACCGGTCGGCGACGGCCGCCGCCACCACCGGCTCGGGAGACTTCGCCACCGGCAGCGACTCGCCGGTCAGCGACGACTCGTCCGTCTCCAGCCCGTCCGAGCGGAGCACCCGGCAGTCGGCGGGGATCGCGTCGCCCGGACCGACCGCCACCACGTCCCCGGCCACCAGGTCCTCGGCCGGCACCACCTGCTCGACCCCGTCACGCAGCACCCGGGCGGTCACCGCCGAGCGGGACAGCAGCTCCGCGAGGGCCCGCTCGGTGTTGTGCTGGTGCACCGCGCCGACCACCGCCGAACCGCCCACCACGCTGCCGACCAGCGCCGCGTCGACCAGCGAACCGAACGCGGCGGAGAGCACCGCCCCGGCGGCCAGCACCGGGGTGAGCGGGTTGGACAGTTCCGCCACGAAGGCCCGCAGCAGACCGGTCGGTCCGCCGCCGTCCCCGGTCACCGCCTGTCGGCGGTGGGCCGCCTCGGCGGCGGTCAACCCGTCCTCGCCGGTGTCGAGCTGGTCGAGGACCGTCCGCACCGGCATCAGGTGCCAGGCGGTCGCCGCCGGGACCGGGGTACGGGAGCGGTCCGGCAGCCGGTGTGCCCGCCACATGCCGTGCGCGAAGGCGAGCGCGGCGGCTCCGTTGACCGCCGCGAGGGCCCGGCCGGGAAGCAACTCGCGGGCGGCCGTGAACGCGGCCAGCGCGCCCAGCCCGCTGCCGGCCATCGCCAGCCGGATGTTCTGCCCGGTCATCCGGCGGGCTACCCCCGCGGCGTCGATCAGCAGGGCGGGGATCCGCAGGTCGTCGCCGACCAGCAGGTGCGCGCCCCAGGGCGGCAGGTCGTCGGGGCCGGAGACCCCCACTCCGCAGTCCGCGGCGGCCAACCCGGCCCGGTCGCCGGAGACCAGCAGGACCACCGCGCCGTCGCGTTGCAGGGCGCGGACCGAACCGGCCAGGTCGGCGCCGCCGGGCACCAGCGCGTCGGCGAAGCCGTACCGGGCGTCGTCCTCACCGGCCACCACCAGCCGCAGGCCGGCCTGGCGGGCGGCGGTGGGCAGGGCGTCCACGCCCGGCGCCGGTTCCGGATCCACCCGGAGCACGGCGGCGAGGGTGTGCCCGCCGGCCAGGCCGAGCAGCTGACCACCCGACTCGTGGAGCCGCCGGCTGTCCGGCGTGTCACCGGGGTTGTCCGCGTCGATCCGATCCAGTGGGGCGAGCCGCCAGCCGTCGGCTTCGCGTACCCCGTCCGGCTCCGCCGGGTCGAAGAGGGCGAACGCCCGGGCGGAGACCGCCGCGGTGTCCGCGCCGGGCAGCGGCGCGAGGTCGGCCAGCACCCCCCGGCCGGAGCCGAGCACCCGGCTGTCCAGCACCACCGTGTCGATCCGGTCCAGTTCGCGCAGCACGGTGCGGTCCATCGCGATGGCCCCGCGCCGGGCCAGGATCGAGCCGAGCTGGGTGGCGTACCCCTCGCGACCGCTGCCGGGAGCCTTGGGCAGCGCGGCGAGTGCCAGCGCGGCGGCCCGCTTCACCCCGGCCACCGGCACCGCCACGGCGCCGGCCGCCGCCCCCGCGGCGAGTGCCCGTTCGACGTACCGCTCGGCGGGGCCGTCGGGGACCGGGCCGGGGCGCTCCCCGTCCGGAACCCGGGCCACCGCCCGTTCCGGGCTGCCGGTCAGCCGCGGCTCGGCCCGGGACCAGGCGGCGAGATGGGCGCGGGCCTCGCCCCACTGCACGATTCGCTGCGCGCCGTCCAGCACGATGCCGGTCCAACCACCGGCGAGGCCCAGCACGACCGCCTCGGCCATCGGAAAGATCACGTCGGCGCGGGGGTCGGCGCGCAGTCCCCGGTCGGCCAGCGCGTGCAGCCGGGGGTGCAGGTCGACGGCGGTGAGGAAGCCGGCCACCTCACCGGGGACGGGAGTGAACGGCACGATCCGGGTCGCGGCCGCGATGGTGAGGCCGAGCGCGTCGGACACCAGCGCGCCCAGCGTGCGGGGGGTACGCGGGCCCTCCTCGGGCGGGTGCGGCGGCGGGACCTCCGGGTCGGGCTCGTGCGGGCACACCTTCTCGGTGCGGGCCACCGTGGCGATCAGGTCCCGCAGCTTCGGCTTCGGCTCCGCGACAGCGACGACCACCCGCCCGGACGGCGCGTTCACCCGGGCCCAGGCCACCCCGGGTAGCTGTTCGAGGGCGGTCTCGACCTGCCGGGCCAGCCGGTCCCCGCCGTCCTGGCAGACGCCGTGCACCTCGATGTGGTATCGGCCGTCCCGGGACCAGACCCGGCGGCGGGACAGCCCGGCCATCCGGGCGACCTTGGTGGCCGCCGCGCCGACGCTCTCCGCCGCCTCGCCGACCGAGCCCGGGGTGGCGTCGGCCGCCGCGCCGGCGACGCCACGGGCCGCGTCGGGCACGGCGGTGGCGACGGTACGGGCGATCCGGGCCACGGCGTCGGACAGGGTGGCCGGGGACAGCAGGAAGCCGGCGTACCGGCCCAGCGACGTCATCGAGTCGTACGGCCGAGTCGTCGGCCGCGCACCACGGTGCTCCTCTCGCCACGCGACGGCTCCACCTCGCGGCGCCGCGTGCGACGCGTCGAGCCGAAGTCGTCGTAGCCGTCCGCCATTTCGCCTCCCGCGCCTCGTTCCGGCGGGTCGGACTTCCCGGCCCGGCGTCCGTTATGCCCTTCCAGCAGGGCAAGTTTCCCCGCTGCCCGGGGCATGGACCGGCCGGGCATCTCCTCGCCGACCAGCACCTCTCGGGCCTGGCGAGGGGCGGCCCTTCAGTCGGCCTGACGAGACCGGCGTCACGGTTGACCTCAACCCGGGTTGAGGGCGGAGGCTCACCCGTATGCCGACCGTCACCGCCGAACCGGCGGCCCCGCCCGCCCGCCTGTACTCGCCGCGGCTGCGCGCGATGACCGTGGGCAGCGTCGCCCTGGTGTCGCTGCTGGCGTTCGAGGCGCTGGCGGTGGGCACCGCGATGCCGACCGTGGCACGCAGCCTCGACGGGCTGGGCCTGTACGCGCTCGCCTTCGGCGGCCCGTTCGCCTCCGGCGTGATCGCCATGGTGGTTTCCGGTATCTGGTGCGACGCGCGGGGACCGCGGGCGCCGATGTGGCACGGCGTGGCGTGGTTCGTGGCCGGGCTGGCCGTCGCCGGGGCCGCGCCGACGATGGGAGTGCTGGTCGCCGGCCGGGTGGTGCAGGGCTTCGGGTCGGGTCTGCTCTCGGTGGCGCTCTACGTGATCGTCGGGCAGGCGTACCCGGAGGAGTTGCGTCGCCGGGTGTTCGCCGCGTTCGCGGCGGCCTGGGTGGTGCCGTCGCTGGTCGGGCCGGTGCTGGCCGGGCTGATCGTCGAGCACCTGGGCTGGCGGTGGGTCTTCCTGGCGGTGCCGGCGGTCGCCGTGCCGGCGGTGCTGCTGATCCAGCCGGGGCTGCGCGCGCTGGGCGGGGCGCCCCGGGGCCGGGCGCCGGACGGGGCGCTGGCCCGGATCGGCTGGGCCTGCGGGGCGGGGGCGAGCGCCGCACTGCTGCACCACGGGGGGCAGCAGCGCGGCGTGCTCGCCGCCGGCCTGATGGGCGCGGCGCTGGTCGGGCTGCTGCTGTGCGTCCCGCGGCTGCTGCCGGACGGCTTCCTCCGGGCCGCGCGCGGCCTGCCCACGGTGATCGGGCTGCGGGGCTTCGCCTCGGCGGCGTTCGCCGGGGCCGAGGTGGTGATCCCGCTGATGCTGTCCCGGGAGCGCCAGTTCTCGCCGACCGCGGCCGGCCTGGTGCTGACCGTGGGCGCGCTCTCCTGGTCGGTGGGCTCGTGGTTGCAGGGCCGGCTCCGCCCGCCGCGCTCGGCCGCCACGCTGCCCCGGGCCGGGCTGGCCTGCGTCGCCCTCGGCACGGCCGGTGTCGCGCTGGCCCTGCTGCCCGGCGTGCCGGTGGCTTCGGCGGTGCTGGCCTGGGCCGTCGCGGGCCTCGGCATGGGCCTGCTGTACCCGTCCCTGTCGGTGCTCACCCTGGCGCTCTCCGCCCCCGAGGAGCAGGGCCGCAACAGCTCCGCCCTGCAACTGGGCGACTCGCTGGCGGCGGCCACCGTGCTGGCGCTGACCGGCGCGGTGCTGGCCACCGGGGCCGCCCCGGGCCCGGCGCACTACGCGGTCACCCTCGCCGTGGCGGCCGGCTGCGCGCTGGTCGGCGCGCTGCTCGCCGGCCGGGTGGTGGTACGCCCGGCGGTGGCGGGCTGACCGCGACTGAGTCGGATACGACATCAGCTCGACAGCCTGTCGGAGGCCTCCGGGTCGCTCGGCGCGTCGACCGCCACCGGCGCCCGACCAACCTCCGGTACCGGGCCGACCACCTGGCGAACACGTAAGGGGGACGGGACCGGAGATGAAACCTTCTGCGGATCCGGGCCGCCCTACCGTGGCCGCATGCTGGTTTTCGTCACCACCGTGATCCTGTACGTGTTCGGTTTCGTCTTCCTCTACGGGGTGATCCGGCTGGGTGTCCGGCACGGCATCGAGGACGTGGAGACGCAACGGGCCCAGCTGCGCCGGGCCGAGGAACTCGCCGCCCACCAGGACCGCACGTTCGCCCGCGAGAACGCCTTCCTCACCGGCAGCTGACCCCGCCGGACCCGCCTCGGGCGAGCGGGAGCGGACCCCGCCGGCGGCCGCGGCGTCGGCACGTTCGATGGGCTCACCGGCGGGCGGCGGGATCTCGCGACGCGCGGGGGGCCGGTTCGGTGGTACCGGTGGGCGGAGCGGGCCGGCGGATGCGAGGATCGCAGCCGTGATGGGGACGCTGAAGACCGAGCCCGCCCGTACCCGACCGGATCTGTTGGCGCCGCCGGTGGCCGCCGCCATCGAGCGATGGCCGGCGGACGCGCCGGTCGCCGTCGACGACGTGCTGGTCGCCCCGATCGACGCCGACCTGGCCGACACGGCGGCGTTCTGCGCGGCGTACGAGGTGGGGCTCGAGGAGTCGGCCAACTGCGTGGTGGTCGCCGGCAAGCGGGGCGGGGAGATCCGGTACGCGGCCTGCATGGTGCTCGCCACCACCCGGGCCGACGTCAACGGGATGGTCCGCCGGCTGCTGGACGTGCGGAAGGCGAGCTTCGCGCCGATGGCCGAGGCGGTCGAGCTGACCGGGATGGAGTACGGCGGGATCACCCCGATCGGCCTGCCGGCGGAGTGGCCGATCCTGGTCGACTCGCGGGTGGTCGCCACGCCGCACGTGATCATCGGCTCCGGCGTACGGCACAGCAAGATCGCGTTGCCCGGGCCGGCGCTCGGCGCGCTGCCCGGGGCAACGGTGGTGGAGGATCTGGCGCGACCGGTCTAGCCCCGCCATCTCCATCGATCTTGTTCCACGTGAAACATCGCGGGGGTCGATGTCAGGCTGCGGCCTCCCGCTCCGCGACCTCGCGGAGGGCGGCGAGCAGGGTCTCCGGCTCCTGAGCGCCGGTGACCGCGTACTTCCCGGCGAACACGAAGGTCGGCACGCTGGAGACGCCGAGCTGATGGGCGGCGGTCAGGTCGGCGGCCACCTCCCGCCGGCCCAGGTTCGACTCCAGGTGCTCCCGGGCCTCGGCCTCGTCCAGGCCGACCTCGGCGGCGAGCGTGACCAGCGCGTCCGTCGAGCCGATGTCGATCCCGTCGGCGAAGTGCGCCCGGTAGAGCCGTTCCACCAGCTCGGCGGAGCGGCCCCGCTCGGCGGCGAACCGGATCAGCCGGTGCGCCTCGAAGGTGTTCGCGGCGATCGCCCGGTCGAAGTGCATGTCGATTCCCGCGCCCCGGGCGACCTGGGTGACGTGGGTGGCCATGCCCTCGGCCTTGTCCCGACCGCCGAACTTCGCGCCCAGCGCCTCGATCAGCGGCTTCGGCTCGGTCACCGGCGTCGGGTCGAGCTGGAACGGCCGGAAGGTGACGGTCACCTCGCCGTCGTACGACGCCAGGGCCTGTTCGAGCCGGCGCTTGCCGATCCAGCACCAGGGGCAGACGACGTCGGCGTAGATCTCGATCTCCATGACCAGCGACAACCCGTCGATCAGGAAATCTGTTCCCGGACCTGGCGCTTGAGGCGGGCCAGGATCGCGGTGCCGCCACGGACCCGCAGCGGGCTGATCGCCTGGGCGAGCCCCATCCGCTGGTAGAGGTCGTCCGGCACGGCGAGCACCTGCTCGGCGCTCGCCCCGGCCAGGCCCTCGGCGAGGATGCCGGCGAAGGCCCGGGTGGTGGGTGCCTCCGGCGGACAGTCGAAGACGGTGGTCACCGTCCTGTCCGGGTTGACCTCGGCCCGCAGGAAGAACGCGGTCTGGCACTCCGGGACCTGCTCCAGCTCGGCCCGGTCGATTCCCTCGGGCAGGGGCGGGATCACGTCGGAGAACTCCAGCAGCATCTCCAGCACCACGTCGCGGGGCGCGGCGGCGAACTCGTCGACGATCTCGGCCAGCTTGCTCGGCATCTCGGACATTCCTTGAGGCTATCCGGCCGGCTCCGGACCGAGTCTGGCCGCCGCCATCCGCCCGCCGCCCCCGCCGCGCCGCTGACCGTGCCCCCGGCCGGGCCGCCGACCGCGCCCCGCGCCGGGCCCTCCGGCACCCGCACCGGGCCGCCGACCGCGTCTCGCCGCCGCCAGCCGGCCGGCGTGCCGCCCGCACCTCACCCGCGCCGCCGGGCCGGGGACGGATGGCACGGCGGGGCCGTCCACCACCGGATGTGGGGCGGAGGACCCCGCCGGTCACATGTTCGGCGCGGCCTCGCTGATGTCGCTGAGCGCCGATTCGGGATCGAGCTGCATGGCCAGGTCGCCCAGCGACACGATGCCGACCAGCTTCCGCTCGTTGTCGCAGACCAGCACCCGCCGGATGTTGCGCTCGCGCATCAGCGCGGCCGCCTCGTTCGCGGTGCAGTGCTGCTCGATCATCACCACCTCGCGGGTGACGATCGAACCGATCGTGGTGGTGGCCGGGTCGGCCCGTTCGGCCACCGCCCGTACCACGATGTCGCGGTCGGTCAGCATGCCGGCGAGGGTCGCCCCGTCGGTGACCACCACGTCGCCGATGTCCGAGTCCTTCATCACCCTGGCCGCCTCGTCCAGCGGGGTCTCCGCGGGCAGGTAGACCACCTGCTTGGTCATCACGTCACTGACCCGGTACATGAGAGCCTCCGAAACACCTCGATCGATCCGTTTGCGGTACCCCGTGGCGCGTCCGCTACACCCGGCCCGGGCGCGCCCCGGTCACCTCGTCGAGCAGGCGCTCGACCAGTCCGTCCACCGGCAGTTCCACCCGCTCGCCGGAGGCCCGGTCGCGCAGCTCGACGTACCCGTCGGCGAGCCGGCGGCCGACCACGACGGCGCGCGGGATGCCGATCAGCTCGGCGTCGGTGAACTTCACCCCGGCCGAGACGTGGCTGCGGTCGTCGACCAGCACCCGCAGGCCGGCCGCGGCGAGGCGTCCGCCGAGGTCGACCGCCGCGTCGAGCTGCGGCCCCTTCCCGGCGGCGATCAGGTGTACGTCGCACGGCGCGACCGCCGCCGGCCACACCAGACCCCGGTCGTCGTGGTGCTGCTCGGCGATGGACGCGACGAGCCGGGACACCCCGATGCCGTAGCAGCCCATGGTGGGGCGCACCGGTTTGCCCGCCGGGCCGAGCACGTCGACCGCGAACGCGTCGGTGTACCGGCGGCCGAGCTGGAAGATGTGCCCCACCTCGATGCCCCGCCGGATGGTCAGCTCGCCGTCGCCGCAGGCCGGGCAGGGGTCGCCGGCACGCACCTCGGCCGCCTCGATCGTCCCGTCCGGGGTGAAGTCCCGCCCGCACACCACGTCGGTGGCGTGCCGGCCGGGCTCGTTCGCCCCGGTGAGCCAGCTGGTGCCGGGCATCACCCGGGGGTCGACCAGGTAGCGGACCGCGTGCTTGGCGAGGATCTGCGGCCCCAGGTAACCGCGCACCAGTTCCGGGTGGGCCGGCCAGTCGTCGAAGACCGCCACGGTGGCCGGGGCGAGCGCCGCCTCGACCCGCTTGAGGTCCACCTCGCGGTCGCCGGGCAGGCCGATTACCAGCAGCTCCGCCTGGTCGGCACCGGGCCGGCGCACGGTGAGCACCACGTTCTTCAGGGTGTCCGCGGCGGTCCAGTCGGTGCGGCCGCCGAGCGTCCGCTCGTTCGCCAGCGCCACCAGGGCGGTGATCGTCGGCGTCTCCGGGGTGTCGTGCACCGCCGGCGCCGGGTGGGCGTGCGGGTCACCGGCGGCCGGCGCGCGGGTCACCACCGCCTCGGTGTTGGCCGCGTAGTCGCAGGCCGTGCAGCCGACGTAGGTGTCCTCGCCGACTGCGGCGGCGGCCAGGAACTCCTCCGACGCCGAGCCGCCCATCGCCCCGGACATCGCCCGGACGACGGTGACGTCCAGGCCGAGCCGGGCGAAGACGGCCTGGTAGGCGGCCCGGTGCCGGTCGTAGGCCCGCTGGAGCCCGGCCTCGTCCAGGTCGAAGGAGTACGCGTCCTTCATCAGGAACTCGCGCCCGCGCAGCAGGCCGGCCCGGGGCCGGGCCTCGTCGCGGAACTTCGTCTGCACCTGGAACAGCGTCACCGGGAAGTCCCGGTACGAGGTGAAGAGGTCCTTCACCAGCAGCGCGGCCATCTCCTCGTGGGTCGGGGCGAGTAGGTGCTCGGCGCCCCTGCGGTCGGCGAGGGTGAAGATGTCGTCGCCGTACTCGGTCCACCGGCCGCTGGTCCGGTAGGGCTCGGCCGGCAGCAGCGCCGGGAAGTGCACCTCCTGGTCGCCGATCGCCACCATCTCCGCGCGGACGATCTCTGTGACCCGGTCCAGCACCAGCTTGCCCAGCGGCAGCCAGGTGTAGCCGCCCGGGGCGGCCCGGCGGACGTACCCGGCGCGGAGCAGGAGCCGGTGGCTCGGCACCTCCGCGTCCGCCGGGTCCTCGCGCAGGGTCCGGAGCAGCAGGGTCGACGTACGCAGCAGCATTGCCGCAGCGTACGGCGCGGCCGTCGAGCGGGCGATCCGATTCGGACGGCCGAGTATTTGACGACACCTAATAGCGCCGGTAGTGTGCGTCGCATGATAGTGGCAGACGCGGACGCGTCGAGCGGCGGCGATCGGCGGACCCAGCTGCTGCGCGGCGCGCTGGACATGTGCCTGCTCGCCCTGCTCGACAAGGAGCCCGCGCACGGCTACGAGCTGGTCCGTCGACTGGAGGCCACCGGCTTCGACGGGGTCGGCTACGGCACCATCTACCCGCTGCTGACCCGGATGCGTCGGCTCGGCCTGGTCGCCGACGAGCTGCAGGCCAGCCCGTCCGGGCCGCCCCGCAAGGTCTACGCGCCCACCGCCGCCGGCCGGGAGCGCCTGCACGCGTGGCGGGAGCAGTGGACGCGGTTCGTCGACACCGTGAACAGCGCGCTCACCGACCCCGATCCCGACAGTCCGAGGAGCTGACCGTGAACGCCATCGACGAGGCACTGTCGACCATGGAGCGGGAATGGCGCGCGTACGGTGTGCGCCGCGAGGACCGGGCGGCGCTCGCCGCCGATCTCACGGTCGAGTTGCGGTCGGCCGCGGCCGACGGCGTCACCCCGGACCAGCTCCTCGGCGCGGACCTGCGCGGCTTCGCCCGGCGGTTGGCCGACGAGGCCGGCGTGTCGCGCGTCCCGCCGGAGTACGGCCGGGTGGTCCGCACCGCCCTGGCCGGCACGGTGCTCGGCGCCTGCGTCGGCCTGGTCGGCTACCTCCTGGTCTACCCGCTCGTGGTCGCCGCGTTCGACCTGCCCCGCAGTTTCCGGGTGCCGATCCTGCTGGCCGTCCTGGTCTACTACGGCACTGTCGCCGCGCTGGCGGCCGGGGGCGCATCCGTCGCGGTACGGACCCGCCTGGGCGACCTGCCCCGGATCCGGCGGACGGCGAACGCGATGCTCGTGCTGCTGCCGCTCGCCGGCGCCGCGGTCACCCCGCTCACCATGGGTTTCGCCCGGGCGTTCGGCTACTCGACCCACCCGCTCATGGTGGCCGCCGAGGTCGGCCTCGTCGTGGCTGCCGTCGTCGGCGCCATCCTGCTGGCCCGCTGGCGGTCCCTGCGCGACAGCGGTGGGATGGGCTTCCGTCGGCAGCCGCGCCGACTCGTCACGGACGCCTGACCTACTCGTAACAGTCCTGGTGGGCGAGTTGCAGGGTGACGGACCGTACCGTGCCGTCCTGGACGTCGATCCGGTAGACCGCGTCCGGGTTCCCGGACACCGGCACGCGGCCGTGACCGGTGTCGTTCGGGGGCGTCCCGTCGGTTCCCCGCCAGGTCGGGTACGCCCGGCCGACGCTGTCCCGGGTGGAGCCCACGCCGATACCCTCGGCCGTCCTGATGCCCTCGGCCGTCTCGATCGCGGCGACACCCAGGCGGGTCGACCACCAGACGAGGCCCTTGCCGCCCTTCAGCTTTGCCCGGGCCGGGCAGTCGGACGCCGTGCCGGGGTCGGGGTTCGCGAACGCGGTGATCAGGCCGGTGGCCTCCGCCGCCTTCTTCGACATGCCCAGCTTGAGGGCACCGAGACCGTCGGGGCCGAGCACCGTCGAGGGTGCTGCGGCGTCGGACGGCGCCGGCGCCGGAGCGCCGCTCGTGGTCGCGGCGGCCGCGGGAGTCGCCGGCTCGCTGGGCACCGGCGTACCGCCGTCGCAGCCGACCAGGCCGGTCACCGCCAGCGCGGCCAGCGGCAGGGCGAGCGCCTGCCCGAGGGCACGGCGGCGGGCGGTACGGCTGACGGAGCGAGCGGCGAGAGCAAGCATGGGTTCCGGCCTTTCAGGTCGGTTGATGATGCGTTGATGCCCTCCAAGAGGTGCGTTCCGCGGTAGAGGGTTGCCGCCCCGGCACAGAATTCTTCCGCCGGCCCGAACGGTGCCGGGCCACCCCGGCCCGCCGGACCGGCACCGGAGCGGATCACCGCAAGTGGTGATAGGAAATCGGCATGGGAGACACGCCTCGGCTGAAGCTGACCGCCACCGTGCTGGACGCGCCCGACGCCCGGGAGCTCGCGGGGTTCTACGAACGACTGCTCGGCTGGGCCCGGGAGGACGACGAGCCGGAATGGGTCACCCTGGTCCCGCCGGCGGGCGGCGCCGGCCTCGCGTTCCAGAACGAGCCGAACTACGTACGTCCGATCTGGCCGGCCGGGCCCGGCGACCCGGCGATGATGGTGCACCTCGACATCAAGGTCGACGACCTCAACGCCGCGTCCGCGCACGCGGTCGCGGCCGGCGCCACGGTGGCCGAGTTCCAACCCCAGGACGACGTACTGGTCCACCTGGACCCGGTCGGCCACCCGTTCTGCCTGTACCTCTGATGCTCCGGCGGTCAGCGGCATCAGGTGCTGGCCGCCGGATCATCTCCACCGCCCGGGTGGCGGTCAGCGGTGCTTGATCTCGTCGACGAAGGCGCGCCACGTCGTGGCGGTGAAGGTGAGGGCCGGACCGTCCGGGTCCTTGCTGTCCCGTACGCCGACCACACCGGGCAGGTTGTCCGCCACCTCGACGCATTCGCCCTGGGTGCCGCTGCGACGGGACTTCCGCCAGACTGCGCCGATCAGCTCCATGACGACATCACTTCCTTCATAAGCTCGACCGACTGGCGGTGCGGGAGCGCCTCACTACGGACGCTCTCCCACCTCGACAGCAGGATAGCCAGATCCTCATCTCTGTCGACCACCACGCCGCCGAGCTGGGTCTCCAGATGGCCGACCCAGCCGCCGTCATCGCCACGAGCGAGGACGAAGGGTCCGACCAGCCCCACGTGGACGCTGATGTGGACGGGGATCACGTGCACGCTGATGTGCGGCTGTTCCGCGCATTCAATGAGGTGGTCGATCTGCTGGACCATCAATCCTCGAAAGGCCTCGTCCGCTCGGCGGAGAACCGATTCCTCGATCACCGCCACGAACTTGGGCGGGTTCGGCTGCTGGAAGATGCTTTTCCGGTCCATTCGGACGGCCAGTCG
Source organism: Micromonospora sp. NPDC050495 (assembly GCF_040655175.1). Taxonomy (NCBI): domain Bacteria; kingdom Bacillati; phylum Actinomycetota; class Actinomycetes; order Micromonosporales; family Micromonosporaceae; genus Micromonospora; species Micromonospora sp. NPDC050495. Next base: position 25,103 of record NZ_JBFAJK010000001.1, read on the forward strand.
CCGATCCACTTCATCGTTGCTGACTGCGTCGTCGCAGCGGATCAACGCTCGGGCGTAGTTCTCGGTCTGGAGCAGGCCGGGCACCAGGTTCGGCTGGTAGCAGCGCAACTGCTGTGCCTGCCGCTCGGCTTCCAGCCAGGGCCGGAACCAGCTCGGTTGGCCGTCCCGCTCGGCCAACTTGAGTAGCGACATCAGCAGCCCACCCGTGGCCAGCACCTCGTCGGCGCGGCTGAGGAAGAACCGGTCGAGCGGCCGCTGACCCAGCTCGACGGCGGACACCTGCGAGCCGGAGAAGTGGACCAGCTTTCCGAACTCCTCCTGGCTCAGTTCGGCCTTCAGCCGCAGCCGCCGGAGTTGGGCCCGGATCAACGCCGCGGTCGGCTCATGTTCCATGGTTCCTCCACGATTCCCCGCACGTCTCCACGGCGTCGCCGCCCGTCCCTAACGGCTGACCGGGCGTTGCCCGGACCGGCCTCGACGACTTCCGAGGGTAGTTCCGTCCTCAGCAGACTGTCACGCAGCGGGTCGCTTTCCGTCACGGCCCGCGGCGGGGTCGCCCCGGGTTCCCCCCCGGTGCCGGGGCGGCTCCACCTCCGCCAGAGCCGCCGAGAGGAAGCCGACATGAACTGGTTCCGGTGCCGCAGCACGCGAGCAGCCGGGGAGCGCTGGTGAGCGGGAGCCGAGAGCGGGCGATGCTTCCCGTACCCCGGCTCGGGCCGCACCCCGATCGGCCCCGCGCCTACCCGTCGGACCATCCGCCGCACCTGCCGCTGCGCCCGCTCTGGCTGTGCCGGGCCTGCGGGTCGCCGTGGCCGTGCGCCCCGGCACGGCTGCTGCTCAAGGTCGAGTACGCGGACCAGCCCGTCGACCTGGCCATCTACCTGTCGGGGCTGTACCACGAGGCGACCCACGACCTGTTCCGGCTGAACCCGCACGACGGACCGACGCCGCGCGCGTTGTTCGAGCGGTTCGTGGGCTGGGGGCCGTACCGGCGGAGCATCGCGGAAAATCGGTGACCCGGGCGGCAACCCTGGCATGCACGGCCGGCGTCTGGGGAGGCGTCACGATGAGTGCATCACCTCACCCCAAGGATCGGCTCGTGTGGACGCTCCCCTGAACGAGTTCGACTCGTTCGTCCGAACCCGTACCCCCGCCTTACTGCGGTCGGCCTATCTGCTGACCGGTGACCAGCACCTGGCCGAGGATCTCGTCCAGTCCGCCCTGGCCCGCACCCACCGCTCGTGGAACCGGCTGCACCACAGCGGCAACGCCGAGGCGTACACCCGCAAGACCATGTACCACCTGCAAGTCTCCTGGTGGCGGCGGCGCCGGGTGGCCGAGTCGATGCCGGGCGAGATGCCCGAGCCACGCGGAGGCGACTCGGCCGCCGACCACGCCCACCAGACCACGCTGCGGCTCACCCTGCGGGCCGCGCTCGCGAAGCTCTCCCCGAAGCAGCGGGCCGTGCTGGTGCTGCGGTTCTTCGAGGACCGCAGCGAGGTCGAGGCCGCCGACCTGCTCGGCGTCACCGTCGGCACCGTCAAGAGCCAGACCTCGAAGGCGCTGGCCAAGTTGCGCACCGTCGCCCCTGAGCTCGCCGAGCTGTACGTCATGGAAGGAAGCGCCCGATGAACGAGGACCGCCTCCGGCTCGACCTGGCCGGGCTGGCCGACGAGGTCACCCCGGTGGACCTGCGGGACCGCGCCCTGCGTACCTCCCGCCGGCTCGGCATCCAGCGCGCCGTCGCCACCTCGGCCGCCGCGCTGGTGATGATCGGCGCCGCCACCGGCACCGCCCTGGCCATCCGCCCCGACGGGCAGGCACCCGTGCCGCCACAGCCCGCCGGCCCGTCGACCACCGTCACGCCAACTCCCGACCCCTCGACCCCGGACCCCTCCACCAGCGCCGAACCGACCGGCTCCGCGGTGCAGCCCGGCTCGGCTCTTCCCGGCACCCGGTACTACCTGGAGAGCACCTCCACCAAGTCCCGGATTCACGCCGTCCACGGCGGTATCGACCGGGTGGTCCACCAGGTCGGCTACGCCGCCGACGCCGAGTGCGAGAGGAACACCATCACCATCTCACCGGACGGCAAGCAGGTGGCCTGGGTGCAGGGCACCGGCGACGGTTGGCAGTCGGGTGAGCTCCTCGCCTCGGTGATCGGCGAGCCGGGAGCGATGAGGCTGCTGGAGGACGTCAACTGCCTCGGCCCCCGGGCGCTGGTCTGGCAGGGCAGTGACCTGCTGATGGTGAAGAAGAAGAGCGGGCAGTCGGTGCTGTACGACCTGAAGGCCAACAAGCGGGTCCAAGGGGACCCGGGCCAGGAAACCGACCGGTGCTGGTCCGCTGACGGCAGATGGCTGGCCGCCATGGACGAAGAGCAGAAGCCGTACGTGACGGACGGAACACGGTCGCGGCAGTACCGCTACACGCCGCCGGCAGCGGAGGCCACGCACTGGGATGGCTGGCAGGCGCGGAGCGTGTCGTCGGACGGCCGGTACGTGTCGGTCGGTTGGGTGGGCACCGATCCGTCCCGCCGGGACGACAGCTTCGCGGTGGTCGACACCACCACCAGCAGGGTGGTCGACCTGCCGGTCCGGGGTGAGATCCGCAGCATCATGTTCACCGTCGACGACAAGGTGGTCGTGACGCGGAGGAGCGGCAGCATCACTGTCCTGGACGCCACCTTCACGTCGCTGGGCACGGTCACCGAAAGCGCCTCCGTCCGCACCATGTGGCTGCTCGCATACGTGCCCTGAGCCGACGGCCGGCACCTGACCTGGCCCTCGGCATCCGGTGCGGAGGGCCGGTCGTCAGGCCTGGACACCCCTGAGCAATCGCCGGAAATCTCTTCGCCGGGACGGCAACCCTTTTTGATCAACTCGACGTCTGGGAATGCGTCGACCCGTCGCGCCACCGAATCCGAGGACTCCGAACCGTGAACGTTTCCGCTTCCTCCCCCACCGTCGGCACCGCCCGTCTCCGGAGCCTCCGGCGCGTCGTCGCGTCTGCGGTCGCCGCCGTCGCCGGGGTCGGCCTGAGCGCCTGCGCCGAGGGACACCCCGAACCGACCGGCTCCGACGCGCCGGCCGCTGTCACCACCGCGGCTCCGGTCGGCACACCGGACGCCCCCGCCCCCGCCACCGTGCTGACCGGCACCCGCTACTACCTGGACACGACCGGCACGGCTGCGGAGATCCACGCGGTCCGGGGTGACGTCGATCGGGTGACCGCGCGGGTTCCCCTCGGCGCGGGATCGTGCATCCGCAACACGATCACCATCTCCCCGTACGGGGAGCGGCTCGCCTGGGTGGAGGGCGGCGTCGGCCAGGATGCCGGCACCCTGGTCACCTCGATGATCGACGGATCTCGGAAGCGGGTCGTCGAGCGACAAGCGCCCTTCGGCGGGAAGGCCCTCTGCCTCGGTAGCAACCCGCTGGTCTGGAACACCAACGACCTGCTGATGGTGGAGCAGGCCAGAATGGTGCCCACGCTCATCGACGTGGCGGAGAACAAGCCGGCCGACGGCGACGCGGGCAACGAGACGCTCAAGTGGTGGTCGGCCGACGGGCGAAGCTGGGCCGCGGTCTCCGAGGGCAAGCCGTACGCCACGGGTGGGCGCGGCGCGCACTTCTACCACTACACCCCGCCGAAGGCCGAGGCCGCGCGGTACGACGGGTGGCGGGTCCGCAGCGTGTCGATGGACGGCCGGTACGTCGCGGTCGGCTGGATGAACACCGACCCGTCCCGCGAGGACGGCAGCTTCGCGGTGGTCGACACCACCACCAGCAAGGTGGTCGAGTTGCCGGGCACGGGCCAGGTCCGGAGCATCCTGTTCGCCTCCGACGACAAGGTGATCGTCCGTCGGGCGACCGGCATCACGGTCCTCGACAAGAGCTTCCGGCCGCTCGGCGCGGTCGAGGAGCCGGCCGCCGTGCGCGACATGGCGCTGCTGGCGTACGTGCCCTGACCCGTTGACCGGAGCGGCAGGGGCGGACCACCGGTCGGTGGTCCGCCCCTGTTCCGCATTGTTGGTGGTCAGCGCAGCACGGTGATCGATCCCTTCACCGCCACGTTCTTCCAGGGCACGATCACCACGACCCCGTCCCGCTCCATGACCCGGGCCTCCTCGCCCTCGAAGCCGGCCGCGAGCGGCCCCTCCGCGATCACGCCGACCTTGCCGGTGGCCGGGTCGATCCGGACCAGGCGCGGCGGCTGCTTCGTCCGGTCACCGGACTCCCAGGCCAGCACGCCCTGCTCGTCCCGGCGGATCAGCTGCACCTTGCTGGCGCTGTGACCGGAGGACACCCAGCGCTTGCGGCCGGTGGCCAGGTCGATCGCGACGATCTGGTCGGCGGAACGCGCGGTCCCCTTCACCGGCTCGGGGAAGGTCGGCAGGTAGAGGTTCTCCTGGTCGACCAGGCACTCGTAGACGGCCGGACCGTCGATCATGTTGGACCGGTTCGGCGGGACGTCCCACAGCCGGATGCCGTCGAGCGGATCGGTGAAGGAGCCGACCTCCTTGCCGGTCCGCGGGTCCCGGATGGAGTACGCCTCGCGACCCAGGCCCGGCAGGCCGACCGGCGGTTGCGCGCTCAGCATGCCGTCGACGAGCTGCGACTCGGACAGCCGCTGCCGCCAGCGGACCTTGCCGGTGGCCGGGTCGAGGCCGTCCACCTCGCCGCCGAGCGAGCAGCCGTAGGTGACGACCACCAGGTCGTCGGCGGCCCGCATGTCCTTGAACCCGCAGCTCCGCCCGGGCAACAACTTCTTGCCGGTGGTGCGCCACAGCTGCCGGCCGTCGGTGAGGGAGAGCCCGATCAGAGTGTCCTCGGAGCGGACGATGACCTGCTGGCCGGCGACCGCCAGGTCCGGCGCGGTGAGCGGGTCGCGTCCCTCCCGCACCGGCGCCGGGAACTTCGCCCGCCAGGTGAGCTTGCCGCTGTTCAGATCGACCCCGGCGACGGTGTTGCAGGAGTTGTCCGAGCCGGCGGCGACCGCCGTCCGGCCCTCGGTGGCCGCCTGCGCCGCCACACAGAGCGAGGTGCCGTCCGGCGCGGGCACCCCCCACGCCTGGCCGCCGTCGGAGAGCCGGTAGGCGAGCACCCCGTCGGCCTGCGCCCGGACCACGTTCTCGCCGACCAGCCAGGTGCCGAACATGTCGTGCTGGTCGAAGGTGGTGAGGCCGCTCTCCTGCCGCTCCGGGAAGGGCAGCTGCCAGGCGATCTTCAGGTCACCCCCGCCGGAGCCGCCGCCGACCAGGCGGGACACCCCGTAGGCGGTGCCGGCGCCGACGGCCAGCACGGCCACCAGGCCCCCGGCCAGCAGCAGCGCCACGCGTCCGCGCCGCCGGGGCGCCGCCGGCGGGGCCACCGCCGGCCCGGGCCAGCCGTGCGGCGGGTACGCGCCGGGCGAGTACCCGCCCGGCCGGGCCGGTGGGTATGCGCCCGCCCCGGCCGGTGGGTATGCGCCCGCCCCGGCCGGTGGGTATGCGCCCGGCCCGGCCGGTGGGTAGCCGGCCGCCCCGGCCGGTGGGTAGCCGGCCGGCGGCGCGACGGGTGCTCCGGGCTGCACTGACGGTGGGGCCGGGAGCGGCGTCCCGGACTGCGGCATCGGCTGCGCGCCGGACGGTGGCGCCGGCGTGCCCGGCGCCGCGGGCTGCACCGGCATGCCCGGCTGCGCCGGAGGGGCGGGCTGCACCGGCATGCCCGGCTGCGCGGGAGGGGCGGGCTGCGCCGGGGCGGCGGGCCAGCCGTTGGGCGCCGAGGGCTGCCCCGGCTGGGGGGACTGCGGATTCGTCATCGTCGTTCTCCGTTCCGGCTCAGCGCGCCTGCGCCCGGACGTACGCGGACCAGCCGCTCTGGAATCGGTCGAGCGGCACGCCGAGCACCCGCTGGCACGCCTGCGCCGCGGTGGCGCCCTGGTAACGGGCCACCACGAACGCGAAGAGCTTCCGCTCGCCGTACGTGTCGGCCAGGTAGGTCATCGCCGCGTGGCCCAGCCAGTAGTGGAAGCTGACGTGGTTCTCCGGGATGTCCCAGTCGAGGTTGCCGGGGAGCTTGCCGTCCCAGTCGCCGGACCGGACGATGGCCCGCGCCTGCGGGAAGCGGCCGCTGGCCCGCAACGACTCGCCGCGATGCGCCAGGTACTCGGCGAAGCCCTCGACGATCCAGTTCTCGATGCCGGTGAAGAAGTCCTGCTTGTCGGCGTCCTCCAGGCTGGCCACCAGCGAGTGGCCCACCTCGTGCCGGAAGATGTCCTGCGGACCGCGCCGGTTGCCGGAGCCGAAGAACGACCGGTCGGACACGTCGATCACGATCCGGGTGCCGCCGATGTCGACGCCGCCGCGGCTGGCCGCGATCATGCCGATCGAGACGCCGGACTCGGTGGTCTTCTCCTTGTTGATCCGGTAGAGCGAGCCGAGGTCGTTCTTCCCCTTGACCAGGGCGATGACGAAGCCCTTCGGGATGTCGCCGGCCGCCCCGCCGGCCCGCCAGGCGGCCAGGTCGTCCCGGACGGCGGCCTCCGCGACCGGGGCGTACCGGGTGGCCGCCGAGGCCATCGCGGCGTCGGTGATCATCAGCGTGTGCGCGGTCCGCTCGACGTGGATGTCGCGCCACTTGTCCCACGGGCCCGGGTAGTAGACGGTCTTCGAGCTGCCGTTCGCGGCCGGCGCGCCGGTGACCGCGGTGACCTTCAGCGGGGCGTCCCGGTTCTCCTTGACGACGGTCCAGCGGTACCACTCGGCGACCGGGGTGAGGTCGTACCCGTCGAACTGGTGCACGAAGGAGACGTCGAGCTGGAAGGTGACCCCCCGGCCGAAGCTGTCACTGGTCCGGCCCTGCTGGGCGACCGTGCCGTACCGGGCGACCGACAGCGGCAGCTTGCCCAGGTTCTTGAAGAGCGCGGTCTGGCCGGCGACGAGATCCTTGCGGGCCGGGTCGAACGGGGCCAGGTAGCCCTTCAGGTCCTTGTCGGCGAGCGCCTTGCTGTGCCGGTTGAGCAGCTCGTTCAGCTCCTGCTGGGTGACGGTGACGCCGTTCGCCCCGGCGGCGGCCTTCGTCGGCTCCTCGTCGCCCCGGGTGAGCCCGACGCCCACCCCGACCGCGGTGCCGGCGCAGAGGGTCAGCGCCAGCACCCCGACGCCGACCCCGATCCACAGCCCGCGCCGGGACTTCGGCGCCGTCGGTGGCTGCGGCGGGTACGGCGGCGGGAAGCCCGGCTGCCCCGGCGCGCCCGGGTAGGGGGCGGGCTGACCGGCGCCGGGCATGCCGGGGTACGGACCGGCCGGCAGCGGCGGGCCGGGGTGCCCCGCCGGCGGCCCATAGCCGGGGACGGGCGGCTGGCCGGGGGGCGGGGCTGGGGCGGGGTGTCCCTGGGTCATGGTTCCTCGTCTGCGCCGACTCGATGACCAGCCCGCCGCGGCGGGCGTCCCCGCCGCCGGACCGGATGACCGGCAACATCATTCACGGTCGGTCGGCACGATTCAGCCCCGTACCGATCGGTCGGGCCTTTTGTCCCAAAGACCGGGTGTCGTCTCCGTCACCGTTTCCCCCGATGACCTCCGCCACGTCGGGTGCAGGGGGTGCAGCGCGGTCACCGGGCGCGGTGACAAACTGAACGACGCAGCTCTGCCGGGTCGGTCTGAGGGAGGCGCAGTGCGCTGGCGCAGCTTCGTGGCGGTGGGGGACAGCTTCACCGAGGGGATGGACGACGCCTATCCGGACGGCACCTACCGGGGCTGGGCCGACCTGGTGGCCACCCGGCTCGCCGCCGAGGCGGGCCCCGACTTCGGGTACGCCAACCTGGCCATCCGGGGCCGGCTCTTCCCCAACATCGTGGCCGAGCAGGTGCCGGCCGCCGTGGCCATGAAGCCCGACCTGATCAGCTTCGCGGCCGGCGGCAACGACGTGCTCCGGCGCACCTTCGACGCGGACTCGTTCGTGCCCCGCTTCGACTCGGTGATCGCCCAGTTGCGGTCCGGCGGGGCCGACGTGGTCCTCTTCCGGTTCGCCGACGTGATGGCCCGGCTGCCCGGGCAGCGGCTGGTCGCCCCCCGGGTGGGCCTGCTCAACCGGGTGGTCGGTGAGGTCGCCGAGCGGCACGGCGCGATCCTGGTCGACCTGTACGCCGACGACACCTACCTCAACCCGATGCTGTGGAGCACCGACCGGCTGCACCTGTCGGCGGCCGGGCACCGGCGGGTCGCCGGGCAGGTGCTCGCCGCGCTCGGGGTGGGCTGCGACGAGGAGTGGTTGATGGTGCCCCCGCACCCGGCGCCGACCCCGTGGCTGGCCGCCCGGAGGGCCGACCTGCGCTGGGCCGGGCAGCACCTGGCTCCCTGGATCAAGCGTCGGCTCACCGGCCGCTCCTCCGGCGACCTCGTCACCGCCAAGCGGCCGGTGCTCGGGCCGGTCAGTTCCGACTGACCGGTGCGTACCCTCCACGTCGCGGACCTGCTGCGGCGCACGCCCGCCGACGAGCCGCGCCCCGGCCTCGCGGTGCTGGTGACCGGCGACCGGATCGAGGCCGTGGCGTCGCCGGACGCGCTGACGGCGGCGTACCCCGGGGTGCGGGTGCGGCGGTGGGCCGGCACGCTCGGGCCGGCGCTGGTGCACGACGGGCCGCTGCCGCCCGCACCGAGCCCGCGCGAGCGGGTGCACGCGCTGTTCCGGCTCGGGGTCGCCGCGGTGCCCGGCACCCACCTGGCCGACCCCGCGCTGCGGGCCGCCGCCGCGCGCACCGGGCTGGCGGTGCTCGACCCGGCGGCGCCGCCGGAGCTGGCCGCCGGCCGGCGGGCCGACCTGGCCGTCTTCGCCGCGGACGGGACCTGCCTGGCCACCGTGGTCGCCGGCCGGCTGGTGCACCGCCGGGCCTGACCGTCGCGGTGTCGGCACCGGACGACCCGGAGGCCTCGGCGTCGCCGTACCCGCCGACCGGTCCGTTGCCGTACGGTCATGAGGTTCCTCTGTGGTCGGCGGGTTCCGGGACTGTCACGTGCGGCGCGCCACATTCGCTGCACCCGATTTCGAGCAGTCCGGTTCGCCGGCCACGATCGGGCGTACCTTGGGGATCATGCCTGTCCCGAGCGATCCCAATCCCCGCTTCCAGTCGTACGCCGATCCGCAGCGCCTGGTCACCACGGAGTGGCTGGCCGAGCACCTGGGCGACGAGGGCCTCGTGGTGGTCGAGTCCGACGAGGACGTGCTCCTCTACGACACCGGCCACCTCCCGGGCGCCGTCAAGGTCGACTGGCACACCGAGCTGAACGACCAGGTCACTCGGGACTACCTGGACGCCCGGAGCTTTGCCGAACTCTGCGCCGCGAAGGGCATCGGCCGCGACGACACGGTGGTCTTCTACGGCGACAACTTCAACTGGTGGGCCGCGTACGCCCTCTGGGTCTTCACCCTCTTCGGCCACGCCGACGTGCGGCTGCTCGACGGCGGCCGGCAGAAGTGGATCGCCGAGGGGCGCGAGCTGACCAAGGAGAAGCCGGACCGGCCGCGCGCCGACTACCCGGTGCCGGAGCGGGACGACGCGCCGATCCGGGCGTACCGCGAGCAGGTGATGGCGCACGTGGCGGCCGGGCGGCCGCTGGTGGACGTCCGCTCGCCGGGTGAGTACACCGGCGAGATGCTGCACATGCCGGCGTACCCGCAGGAGGGCGCGCTGCGCGGCGGGCACATCCCCGGCGCGGTGAACAAGCCGTGGAAGGCGGCCGCGAACGACGACGGCACCTTCAAGTCCGCCGAGGAGCTGCGGGCCATCTACACCGACCAGCTCGGGCTGAGCCCGTCGGACGACGTGGTGGCCTACTGCCGGATCGGCGAGCGGTCCAGCCACACCTGGTTCGTGCTGCACCACCTGCTGGGCTACCCGCAGGTGCGCAACTACGACGGTTCGTGGACCGAGTGGGGCAACCTGGTCCGGGCTCCCGTCGCCAAGGGTGAGCAGCCGGGCGGCCTGACCGGCTGATCCGGCGGCGGCTGGGCGCGGTTCGCGGCAGGTCGCGGTGTTCCTGAGCTGGGACACCGCGACCTGCCGCGTTTCGGGCCCGCCCGCGGACCCGGCCGGCCTGGCCCCTGAGCGGTGGCCGCCGGTCAGGCCGGGACGGGCCCGGTGAGATAGCGCTGGAGGGTCGGCGCGACCCAGCCCACCAGCTCGTCGGCGGCCATCTCGACCACCGGCGGCAGACCGACGATGTAGCGGGCGAAGGCGAGGCCGAGGATCTGGCTGGCCACCAGCCCGGCCCGGCGGGCGGTGGTCGTCGGGTCGGTGCCGAACCGGGCCACCTCGGCGGCGAGCTGCTCGGCGAAGACCGCGCGCATGCGTTCGGCCGCGCCCGGGTTGGTGCTGGCGGCGCGGAGCAGGGCGGCGAGCGTCTCGTCGCCCTCCCAGCGGCGGAGGAAGTGCCGGGCGAGCGTCTCGCCGAGCCGGTCGGGCGGCACCGCGCCCAGGTCGGGCAGGCGCAGGTCGAACTCGGCGGCCGCCGCGAAGAGGCCCTCCTTGCTGCCGTAGTAGCGCATCACCATGGACGGGTCGATCCGGGCGTCGGCGGCGATGGCGCGGATGGTGGCCCGGTCGTAGCCGTCGGCGGCGAAGCGTTCCCGGGCGGCGCGCAGGATGGCGGCCCGGGTGGCGTCGGAGCGGCGGGCGCGAGGAGCCGTGTCGGTCATGCCCACAACTGTAGGCCAACAAGCGTTGACATCGAAGTCGACACGTGGCTACCGTTGTCAACGAGTGTTGGCAAACAGTCGTTGGCAAATCGGAGGTGGGCCATGTTGCCCGAGCGCACCGACGTCCTCGTGGTGGGAGCCGGCCCGACCGGCCTGGCCGTGGCCGTGGCCCTGGCCGAGCGCGGGGTGAGCGCCACCGTGGTCGACCGGCTCACCGCCCCGCCGGTCACCTCCCGGGCCGCCGTCGTCCACGCCGGCACCCTGGAGGTGCTCGACCGGATCGGGGCCGCCGCCCCGCTCGTCAGCCGCGGCCTGCCGGCCACCCGGTTCACCGTCCGGGACCGCGACCGGGTGCTGCTCAACATCCCCTTCGACCGGCTGCCGTCCCGCTACCCGTACGCGCTGATGGTGTCCCAGGCCGAGACCGAGGCGGTGCTCGCGGACCGGCTGGCCGCGCTCGGCGGCCGGGTGCTCCGGCCGTACACGCTGACCGGGCTGGCCCTCGACGGCGCCGGCGCCACCGCCCGCTTCGCCGACGGTGCGCAGGTCCGGGCCCGCTGGGTGGTCGGCGCGGACGGCATGCACAGCAGCGTCCGCGAGCTGGCCGGCATCGATTTCGGCGGGGCCGCCGACCCGGGCGAGTCGTTCCTGCTCGCCGACGCCCGAGTGGAGAGCGCGCTGCCCCGCGACCAGACCGCCCTCTTCCTGGCGCGGCAGGGGCCGCTGGTCTGGGCGCCACTGCCGGACGGGGTGGTCCGGCTGGTCGCCGCGGTGCCCGACGCGCCGCGCGAACCGGACCGCGCCCGGTTCCAGGCGCTGCTCGACGAGCGGGGCCCGGCCCGCCGGCCGGACCGGATCACCGAGCTGCTCTGGGCCTCCCGGTTCCGGGTGCACCACCGGATCGCCGGGGCGTACCGGTCCGGGCCGGTGCTGCTCGCCGGCGACGCCGCCCACGTGCACAGCCCGGCCGGCGGGCAGGGCATGAACCTCGGCCTCCGCGACGCGGTGACCCTCGGCGACACGCTCGCCGCGGTGCTCGCCGGGCAGCCGGCGACCCTGCTCGACGGGTACGCCACCGCCCGCCGGCCGCTCGCCGAGGAGGTGCTCGGCTTCGCCGACGGGCTCACCCGGCTCGCCACCGTGCCGGCCGCCGCACGCCCGCTGCGCAACCTGCTGCTCCGGGCTACCTCGCTGCTGCCGCCGGCCCGGCAGCGGCTCGCCGTCCGGCTGGCCGGTTTCGAGCCGGACCGGCCGGCGGCCGCCCCGACCCGCCCAGCGTCCGCCACGTCCCGGCGGTGACCAGGAGGAAGACGCCGGCCGCCGCCCAACCCACCGGGGCCACCCCGTACGCCTGGCCGGCGAGCCCGGCGAGCGCCGCGCCCACCGGCGCGCTGGCCACGCCGACCACCCGCTGGGCCGCACCCACCCGGCCGAGCAGTTCCGGCGGCACGTGCCGCTGCCCGTAGGCGGCCCAGAGGCTGTTCCACACCGTGGTGCCGGCGGCGAAGCAGGCCAGCGCGGCGCCCCCGGCCAGCGGGTGCCGGGCCGCCGCGAACCCGGTCAGCGCCACGGTCTGCGCCAGCAGCACCCCGCGCAGCGCCGGCCGGGTGCCGAACCGGGCCGCCAGCCGGCCGGCGACCAGCGCACCGACCAGCCCGCCGAGCACCACGCCGGCCATAAACAGCCCGTACCCGGCCGGCGGCACCCGCAGCACCTCGAGCGCGTAGAGCACCAGCACCGCCATCAGCCCACTGATCGCCAGATTCGACCCCGCGGTCGCCACCGTCACCGTCCACAACACCCGGTCCCCCCGCACCCACCGCACCCCCTCCCACGCCTCCCCCCACACCGACCCCCGCCCCCGCGCGCCGCCGCCCCTGCCTGCGTCGATCTTGGGGTTGTGGTTGGCCGTACACCCCTTTTCGCCGCTTTCGTCACCGCCACAACTGCAAGATCGACGGACCGGGGTGGGGGGAGGGGGTGGGGGTGGGGTGGGGGTGAGGGCGAGGGTGAGGAGGGCGGCCAGGGCGAAGGTTAGGGCGTCGACCGTGAAGGGGAGGGCCGCCGCCAGGGCGAAGAGCAGGCCGGCGAGGGGGGCGCCCAGGAAACCGCCGGCCACCGCCGTACCGGCCTGGAGGCGGCCGTTGGCGGTGGGCAGGGCGGCGGGCGGCACCAGCGACGGCAACATCGCGAACGAGGCGGCGTCGAAGAGCGTGCCGAGCGTGGCCAGCAGGAAGGCGACCGCCGCCAGCACGGCGATCCCGGCCCGCCCGGTGCCGACCAGCACCGCCAGGGCGGCCACCAGCACCGCCCGGGCACCGTCCACCACCGCCATCGTCCGGCGGCGGTCCCAGCGGTCCGCGTACGCGCCACCGAGCAGCCCGAACAGCAGCGGCGGGAGCTGACCGGCCACCGTCACCGCGGCGATCGCCCGGGGATCGCGGGTCAGCGCCACGGCCAGCAGGGCCAGGGCCGGCGTACGCAGGGCGTCGCCGAACCGGGAGGCGACGGCGGCGGACCAGAGCAGCCGATAGTTCCGGCCGAGCACGGAGGTGGTCATGCCGACCGACCCTGGAGCCTGCACCAGGTCGAGGGTCAACCTGGCCTCGACGGGGACGGACGCCGTCGGCCGTGGCCGGTACGGTGAGAGCTCCCCGCCGACGGCTCCGCTGACGCCCGCACTCCGCCCACCGGTTCGCGCAGCCCCGGCACCGCACGACTCCGAGGCACACCCAGGTAACCCGAGCGGGAGCACGATTGGACCGGACCTTCCAGGTCGACCTCCGGGGTGTGGTCGACCTGCTCAGTCACCACCTCTACGGCAGCCCCCGGGTGTACGTCCGGGAACTGCTGCAGAACGCCGTCGACGCAATCACCGCGCGCCGCACCACCGAGCCGGACGCCCCGGCCCGGGTCCGGATCGAGCCACCCGAGCTGACCGGCGACGGCACGCTGCGGGTGCACGACACCGGCGTCGGCCTCACCGAGGCCCAGGTGCACGAGCTGCTGGCCACCATCGGCCGCAGCTCCAAACGCGACGAGCTGGGCTTCTCCCGCCACGAGTTCCTCGGCCAGTTCGGCATCGGGCTGCTCTCCTGCTTCCTGGTGGCCGACGAGATCCGGGTGCTCACCCGGCACGCCGACCAGCCCACCGTGCGCTGGACCGGCTGGTCCGACGGGCGGTACGCGGTCGAGGTCGCCAGTCCCGACCAGGCCCGCGACGAGCCCGGCACCACGGTGACCCTGGTGCCCCGGCGCGACGCCGACCAGTGGTTCGGGACGCCCACGGTGACCGAGCTGGCCCGCCTCTACGGCAGCCTGCTGCCGGTCGACGTCCGGGTCGGCGACACCCCCACCACCACCGGCCCACCGCCCTGGCCGGCCGCCCCCGGCCGGCCCGTCGACCGGCCCGCCCTGCTCCGGTACGCGCGGGACGTCCTCGGTTTCGTCCCGTTCGACGTGGTGCCGCTGGCGGTGCCCGAGGCGGGGCTGACCGGGGTGGCGTTCATCCTGCCCACCGCGGTGAACCCGGCCGCCCGGGCCGGGCACCGGGTCTACCTCAAGCGGATGCTGCTCACCGAGCACGCCGACGCGCTCCTGCCCGACTGGGCGTTCTTCGCCCACTGCGTGGTCGACGCCAGCGAGCTGCGCCCCACCGCCAGCCGCGAGGCGCTCTACGAGGACAGCCTGCTCATCGCCACCCGGGACGCCCTCGGCGACCAGATCCGCGGCTGGCTGGTCCGGCTGGCCACGCACGACCCGCGCCGGCTCGCCGAGTTCCTCCAGGTGCACCACCTGGGCGTCAAGGCGCTCGCCCTGCACGACGACGAGATGCTCCGCCTGGTCGACCAGTGGTGGCCGATGGAGACCAACGTCGGCACCCTCACGCTGGCCGAGTTCCGCCAGCGGCACGGTCTGCTCCGCTACGCCGCCAGCCTCGACGAGTTCCGCCAGCTCGCCGCCGTGGCGGCGGCGCAGGACCTGGCCGTGGTCAACGGTGGCTACACGTACGACACCGAGCTGATCGAGCGGCTGCCCACGGTGGACCGGTCGGTGCTCATCGAACGGCTGGAGCCGAGCGACCTCACCACCCGCTTCGACACCCTCGACCCGGCCACCGAGCTGGCCCTGCGGCCGTTCCTCGCCGGGGCGCAGCGGGCCCTGGAGCGGCTCGGCTGCGAGGTGGTGGTCCGGGCGTACGACCCGGTCTCGCTGCCCGCGCTCTACCTGGTCTCCCGCTCGGCCGCCTTCCACGACCAGCTCGCCGCCAGCCGCGACAAGGCCGACGAGCTGTGGGGCGGGGTGCTCGACGCGCTGGCCGCCACCACCCCGCCGGACCGGCCCCAACTGGTGCTCAACCACCGCAATCCGCTGGTCCGCCGGGTCACCACGCTGACCGACCCGGAGCTGGTCGGGCTCGCCGTCGAGGCGCTCTACGGGCAGGCCCTGCTGCTCGGCCACCACCCGATCCGCGCGGCCGACGCCGCCCTGCTGAACAGTTCCTTCCTCGGCCTGCTCGGCCGGGCCGTACCGGGACAGGAGTGACCGTGACCGACGACGACCTCTGGCGGGTGCTCTACGACATCGACAAGATGC
The DNA here is from genome assembly GCF_040655175.1 of Micromonospora sp. NPDC050495. NCBI lineage: Bacteria > Bacillati > Actinomycetota > Actinomycetes > Micromonosporales > Micromonosporaceae > Micromonospora > Micromonospora sp. NPDC050495. The sequence goes on from NZ_JBFAJK010000001.1 coordinate 40,378, forward strand.
CGTACGGGCCGGGGCAGATCGCCGCGCTGGAGCAACTGCTCCGCCGGGCCGACGCCGGCGACGACCGGCATCTGGCCTTCGCCGCCCGGATCATCGGCACCACCGCGTACGTCTACGGCGGCGAGCCGGCCAAATCCTTCGTCACCTTCTCCTGGTGCCTGGGCGAGTACGACCGCGACCCGCAGCCCTACCACGAGCGCTACACCCACCAGCTCTTCTGGTTCTTCAAGTACATGGTCACCGCCATGCTGAAGTTCCCCGAACTGCCACTCGACCGCACCTACGCGGTGCTCGACGACATGGAGCGGCGCTACCGGGAGTCCGGGCACAGCCTCCAGGCCGTACACAAGCACCGCTACCTGGTCGCCGCGCACCTCGGCGCCGAGGAGGAGGCGGCCGAGTGGTACCGGCGCTGGCTGACCACGCCCCGGGACGCGCTCTCCGACTGCGCCGGCTGCGACCCCACCACCCAGGTGGCGCACCTGGCCCGGGTGGGCCGGCACGAGGAGGCGGTGGCGCTGGCCGAGCCGGTGCTCGCCGGCCGGCTGAGCTGCACCGAACAGCCGCAGGCGATCCTCACCGCGCTGCTCACGCCCTACCGGGAGACCGGCCGGCTCGACGCCGCGCGGGACGCCCACCGGGAGGCGTACCGGCGGCTGCGCGGACGCCTCTCCGACCTGTGGGACATCGCCGACCACGTCGAGTTCTGCACCGTCACCGGCAACGAGACGCGCGCCCTGGAGCTGGTCGAACGGCACCTCGACTGGCTGGACCGGGCACCCACCCCGGCCGCCGGCATGCACTTCGCGGCCGCCGCCGCGGCGGCGCTGCGCCAGGTGCCCGGCGAGCTGACCGTGCACCGCCGGGCCGCCGGGGAACGGCCCGCCGCGGACGTACCGGTGGCCACGCTCGCCGGGGAACTGGCCGGCGTCGCCACCACGCTGGCCGAGCGCTTCGACGCCCGCAACGGCACCCGGCACCAGTCGGAGCTGATCGCCCGGCGGCTCGCCGCCGCGCCGGCCGGCCCGCACGTGCCGCTCTCGGCCAGCCTGCGCCGGCCGGTCCCCGCGCCGCGTACCGGCGGGTCGGCCCCGGCCACGCCAACCCCGGTCAGCGTGCCGGCGCAGGCCGGCCCGGACGAACTGCTGGCCCTGGCCGACGACTACTGGCGGCGGCACCGGCGCGACGGGCTGGTCGCCGCGCTGCGCGCCTACGACGAGCGGTACGCCGACGCCGACCTGCCCCCGGCCACCCGGGCCTGGCGGCTGGAGCTGCGCGCCGGCGAGCTGAACGAGGGCGGCGATGACGAGATCACCGCGGCCATCGAGGCGAACCGGGCCGCCCTGGCCGCCTGGCGGGCGGTCCCGGACCCGGTTCGGGCGCAGGTGGTGGCGGGCCGGCTGGGCGCCCTGCTCTGCACCACCGACGAGGGCGCGGCCGAAGGGCTGGCCCTGACGCGGGAGTCGGCCGAGCAGCTCGCCGTGCATGGTGACCAGCGGGAACGCGCCGCCGCCCAGGACCGGTTGGCGCTGGCGTACGTGCACCGGGGTCAGTGGGCGGAGGCGCTCGACGCGCTCGACCGGGCCGCCACCGAGGCCGACGTCGACCCGTGGCTGGCCGGCCGGGTCGCGCTGCACCGCACCCACGTGCTGGAGCAGCTGGCCCGGGCCGACGAGTTCCGGGCCGCCGCGGCGCAGGCCCGGGAACTCGTCCGCAAGCTGGGCGACGGCGAACTGCTGGCCGCCGCCTGCCTGGCGTACGCCCGATCGGTGGACGACCCGGCCGAGGCCGTCACGGCCTGCGACGAGGCGCTGGCGTCCGCCCCGCCCGGCGTACGGCTGCCGGTCCGGGTGACCCGGGGCCGGGCACTGCTCGCCGCCGACCGCGCCGGCGAGGCGGTCGACGACCTCGCCGAGGCGGTCACCCTCTGCGTCGAGCAGGGACTGCCGGGGGACGCGCTGCTGCGCTGGGAGCTGGCGGACGCCTACCGCGCGGCCGGGCGGCTGGGCGAGGCCGCCGAGGTGGCCGAGGAGGCGGTGCTCGGGCTGGACCGGGATGGCGCGCAGGCCGAGGCCGACCGGTGCCGGCACCTGCTGGCCGGCATCTACCAGGCGCTCGGCGAGATCGACGCCGCGCTCGCCCTGCTCGCCCAGCTCGCGGAGAACCTGGACGGACCGGACAACCTCCCGCACCGTGCCCAGGTGCTGGAGGAGGCCGGCGGGATCCTCTACGACGCCGACCGGGACGCCGTGGCCGCGCAGCGGTTCGCGGCGGCGGCGTCCGCGTACCGGCTGGCCGGGCACCCCGTGGACGAACTGCGGGCCCGGCGGCGGGAACTCCTGGCCCTGCACTGGTCCGGTGACCTGCCGGCGGCAGCCGCCGCGATCGAGGTCGTCGACGCGGCCGCGGCGGCGCTCGACGCCCGGCCCGACGGTGGTGGCCAGGCCGACCGCGACGGCCACGGCGCCGCCGGGTCCGACGAGCCGCCCGTGGTGACGTACGAGCGGGCGATGGCCGCTGACGCGGTGGCCCGGGTGCTGGCCGCCGAGGACCGGTTGACCGCCGCGCTCGATCGGGTCGCCGGCTTGCCGGACCGGCTCCGCTCGATCGAGGCGTTCGGCGAGGCGGCGCAGGTGGAGGTCTTCACCGGTGAGTTGCTGCTCCGGGACGAGCGGCCCGCCGACGCGGAGCGGCTGCTGCGCCAGGTGCTGGGCGGGCTGCCCGCCGGCTCCCGCCCGGCCACCCAGGCCGCGTGGCTGCTGGCCCGGGCCCTGGACGACCTCGGCCGCCCCGCCGACGCGGCGAAGATCCGCGCCGAACACGGCATCGAGGAAAACTAACCAGCGCCTCAACCACCCCCACCCGCCCCCAACCCACCCGCCCCCAACCCACCCACCCCCAACCCACCCGCCCTAACCCACCCGCCCTAACCCACCCGCCCTAACCCACCCAGCCCTAACCCACCCGCCCTCCGGTCCAACCCACCTCCACCCCACTCCGCCCCCTGCCCGCCGCAATCCCCGTCCCCGCCGCGGACCACCACATCCCGCAATCCGGGCTAGCGGGTCGCGGCGGTGGCCACGGGATGCCGCAATTCGGCCCCTCCTGTCGGTCGGTGGCCACGGGATGCCGCAATTCGGCCCCTCGTGCTGAGCGGTGGGGGATGCCGCGCTTCGGCCCATCGTGTCGGTCGGTGGCCACGGGATGCCGCGCTTCGGCCCCTCCTGTCGGGCGGAAGCCACGGGATGCCGCGATCCGGCCCTTCGTGTCGGTTGGTGGCCACGGGATGCTGCAATTTGGGCGCTCTCGTGCGGGGCGGTGGCCACGAGATGCCGCACCTTGGCCGCTCGTGTCGGTCGCCGGCCACGAGATGCGGCACTTCGGGCGCTCTCGTGCGGGGGGCGGTGGCCACGAGATGCGGCACTCCGGGCGCTCTCGTGCGGGGCGGTGGCCACGAGATGCCGTACTTCGGCCCTTCGCGTTGGTCGGTGGCCACGGGATGCCGCAATTTGGGGCTCTCGTGCGGGGCGGTGGCCACGGGATGCCGCGCTTCGGCCCTTCGCGTCGGGCGGTGGCCACGGGATGCCGCAGTTCGGGGTCGCGGGCTGGGCGGGATGCCGCGGTCTGGGCTCGCAAGCCCCGAAGTGGCCACGGGATGCCGCAAACCGGGCTACGGGCCAGGGGCGGTGAACGGCGGTGGGGGGCGGAAGGTGCGTCCGGGTCGGCGTGGCGGGTGGTGATGTGAGGCGACCGACGGGTAACCAAGGCTCCACCATGCCGTGGGTGAGGTCTAGGCTGGCCCGGTGGCGGTGGAACAGCAGGCGCGAGGCGCGGCGAACGGCGCGACAGGTGCGAGCCGGCGCCGGTCCCGGCGCGACGAGATCCTGGAGATCGCGGTCGGGCTCTTCGCGGCCCGCGGCTACCACGGCGTGTCGATGGACGACATCGGCGCGGCCGCCGGGGTGACCGGGCCGGCGCTCTACCACCACTTTGCCGGCAAGGAGGCGATGCTGGTCGCCGCGCTGATCCCGGTCAGCGAAGGGCTGCTCGCCGGCGGCAAGGAACGGGCCGCGAATCAACCGGACGACCCGCGCGGCACGCTGGAGTCGCTGATCGACTTCCATGTCGACTTCGCGCTGGCCAATCCCGCCGTGATCGCCCTGCACCTGCACGAGCTGGACCGCCTCCCGGACGAGCCGCGCCGCCGGATCCGCCGGCTCCAGCGGATGTACGTCGAGGAGTGGGTGACCGTGCTGACCGCGCTGCACCCGGGGCTGCCGGACGGCGAGGCGCGGGTGCTCGCGCACGCGGCGTTCGGCCTGATGAACTCCACCCCGTTCCTCGGTGGCGAGGTGGATCGCCGACGCCGGGCCGAGCTGCTGCGGGGGGCGGCCCTGGCCGCGCTGCTCGCGCCGACCGACCCCGCCTGACCGAGACGCCTTAACGCCCGTTAAGCACGCGCGCCGTCCGCGTGCTAAGAAGAGGCCCCTGCTATGCAAGAAGCGTGAGAGGGGACCCTTCCTTGTTCGAGTCGCTGTTGGTGGCCAACCGGGGCGAGATCGCGCGCCGGATCATCCGTACCGCGAAGAGGCTCGGGATCCGGGCGATCGCGGTGCATTCGGAGGCCGACGCCGGCCTGCCCTTCGTGACCGAGGCCGACCAGGCGGTCTGCGTCGGCCCGGCCAACCCGGCGCTCAGCTACCGCAACGTCGAGGCGATCCTCGCCGCCGCGACGTCGACGGGTGCCCAGGCGATCCACCCCGGCTACGGCTTCCTGTCGGAGAACGCGGAGTTCGCCCGTACCGTCGAGGCCAGTGGGTTGATCTGGGTCGGGCCCGGCGCGGACGCGATCAGCGCGATGGGCGACAAGATCAACGCGCGGAACCTGATGGCCGCGGCCGGGGTGCCGGTCGCGCCCGGCAGCACCGAGCCGGCGGCGGACCTGGCCGCGGCGGTCGCCGCCGCCGCGGAGATCGGCTACCCGGTGATGGTCAAGGCCGCCGCCGGCGGTGGCGGCATGGGCATGGGCGTGGCGACCGACGAGGCCGGGCTGCGCACCGAGTACGACAAGGTCCGCTCGTTCGCCGAGCGGATGTTCGGCGACGGCTCGGTGCTGATCGAGCGCTACTTCCCCCGAGTACGCCACGTCGAGGTGCAGATCCTCGGCCTGGCCGACGGCCGGGTGGTGGCCCTCGGCGAGCGCGAGTGCTCGGTGCAGCGCCGCAACCAGAAGCTGGTCGAGGAGTCCCCGTCCCCGGCGGTCTCCCCGGAGCTGCGCGAGCGTTTCCTCGCCGCGGCGGTCCGGGCCGGCGAGGCGGTCGGCTACCGCAACGCCGGCACGGTGGAGTGCCTGCTCGACCCCACCCCCGGTGATGGTCCCGGCGCCGAGGAGTTCTTCTTCCTGGAGATGAACACCCGGCTCCAGGTCGAGCACCCGGTCACCGAGTACGTCTACGGCGTCGACCTGGTCGAGGAGCAGTTCCGGGTGGCCGCCGGCCTGGCGCCCAGCTTCGACCCGGACGCGCTCGCCCCGCACGGGCACGCCATCGAGCTGCGGATCAACGCGGAGGACCCGAAGCGGTTCCTGCCCGGTCCGGGCGCGATCACCACCTGGCACGAGCCGTCCGGTACGGGCGTCCGGGTCGACTCCGGCTACGTCGCGGGCAACACCGTCACCCCGTTCTACGACAGCCTGATGGCCAAGCTGATCGTGAGCGGGGCCACCCGCGAGGAGGCGGTGGAGCGGGCCAGGGGCGCGGTGGCGCAGTTCGAGATCGCCGGCCCGAAGAACAACCTCCCCTTCTTCGCCGAACTGCTGGAGAACCCGGAGTTCCTCTCCGGCGACTACGACACCGGCATCGTCGGTCGGATGCGCTGACCGGGACGCCGCCCCCGAAACCGCCGGGTGGTCCCAGCCCGGTTGCCCGCCGGGCTGGGACCTGACCGTCGGTCACAGCCCGGCGAGCGCGGTGGTCGGCGCCAGCCGGCTCGCCCGGATCGCCGGGTAGAGCCCGGCGACCGCGCCGATCAGCAGGGTCGCCGCCACGCCGCCGGCCATCCCCCAGGCGGGCACCACCGTGGGCCAGCCCTGGCTGTACGCGTACAGCGCGGTGATGCCGATGCCGAGCAGCGTGCCACCGGTCCCGCCGAGCGCGGAGAGCAGCAACGACTCGGCGAGGAACTGGATCCGGATCTGCCGCCGGGTCGCGCCGAGCGCCCGACGCAGCCCGACCTCGGCGCGACGCTGCAACACCGAGATCACCATGGTGTTGGCGACGCCGACCCCACCGACCAGGAGCGCGACGGCGCCCAGCCCCAGCAGCAACCCGTTGAGTGCGGTGCTGGTGGCCTGCCGGGCGGCCAGCGCGTCGGAGGGGCGGGACACCGCCACCTCGTTCGGTGCCGGTGGGTTGGCGGTGCGACCCAGCACCGAGCGCACCGCCGCGACCTGGCTCTGCACCGCCCGGACGTAGATCCGGGTCGGACGGCCGTCGAAGTCCAGGTACCGCTGGGCCGCCGGCCAGCCCACCAACGCCGCCGAGTCCAACTCCTCGGCCAGCGGTACGGGCGCCAGGATGCCGACCACGACGAACCACTCACCGCCGAGCCACACCCGGTATCCCACCCCCGGCACGTCCAGCCGGCGGGCTGCGGTGGTGCCCAGCACGACCGTGGGGAAGGCCGCGGTCGCGGCCGTGAACCAGGAACCGGCGTGTACCGTCCCGCCGACGGTGTCGAGCAGGTCCGACCGGGCGGCGAACACCGCGATGCTGCCCGTCTGGCCGGCCGGCACGTGATCGTTGCGGTAGACGGACCGGTCGATCGCGGCGATCGCGCTGACCGACTCCGCCGGCCGGATCCGGGCGACCATCGCCACCGACTCCGCGGGCAGGACGGCCTGCTGCCCGGTCCGGGTCTCGCCGGGAGCCGCGGTGAGCAGGTTGGTGCCGAGCCGGTCCAGCGTCCGGTCCAGTTCGGCGCGACTGGAGGTGGAGATGCCCACCACCGACAGCATCGCCGCGATGCCGATGGCGATGCCCAACGCGGAGAGGAACACCCGCAGCGGATGGGTCCGCAGGCCGGTCGCGCCGAGCCGGGCCACGTCCGTGGGGCTCAACCGGCCGGGTCTGAGCCTCCCCGTCACGACCGCACCGCCGGCAGCGGGCCGGAATCGTGCACCACCCGGCCGTCGCGCAGCATGACCTGCCGGGGCAGGTCGGCCGCGAGCTGCCGATCGTGGGTGATGACCAGGACAGTGGTGCCGAGGGCGTGCAGGTCGCGCAGCAGCGCCAGCACCGACGCCCCGGAGGCGGAGTCGAGGTTGCCGGTGGGCTCGTCGGCGAGCAGGAGCGCGGGTTCGCCGACGACCGCCCGGGCGATCGCGACCCGCTGCCGTTCGCCTCCGGACAGCTCGTGCGGCCGGTGCCCGAGCCGGTGGCCGAGACCGACCCGGACCAGCGCGGACTCGGCGCGCCGCCGCCGCTGCCGGCGGGGTACGCCGGCGTAGAGCAGCCCGTCGGCCACGTTGTCCAGCACCGGTACGCCGGCGGCCAGGTGGAACTGCTGGAACACGAAGCCGATCCGGCGGCTGCGCAGGGCGGACAGCTCCCGGTCGGTGAGCGACGAGACGTCGTGCCCGTCGATCCGGACCGTGCCCGACGACGGGCGGTCGAGCGTGCCGATCAGGTGCAGCATCGTGGACTTGCCGGACCCGGAGGGGCCGACGACGGCGACGAGTTCGCCGTGGTCGATGCGCAGGTCGACGGTACGCAGGGCGGTCACCCCGCCCGGGTAGCTGCGCGACACACCGGACAGTTCGACGACCGGTCCGCTCATCCGGGCACTCCCACCGACAGTCCCTCGGTCAGGCCGGTGCCCTGCACCTCGACCCGCCCGTCGGCGAAGAGCCCCACCTGCACCGCCACGATCCGGGTGCCGCCCGGGTCGGTCACCTCCACGCCGTAGCCGCCCTCGGCGAGGGCCAGCAGCGAGGTGACGGGAACGGTGAGCACCTTCCTGCGCTCCTGCGCCACGTACCGGACGTCGACCCCGGCACCGGCCAGCCCACCCAGCGCCTTCTGGTCGGTGACGGCGATGGTGACCTGGACGGCCGCCCCGCCGGTGCCGGGATGCTCCGGGTCGGGTGCCGCCCGGCCCCCCGGCGCGGCCGGTGCGGGCGGTCCGACCGCGCTGACCTGCCCGGCCACCGCGGTGCCGGTGGGCAGGGTCACCGTGACCCGGGTGCCCTTCGTCGCCCACCCGGCCTCCGCGGCCTGCGCGGACACCGTCACCATCCGGGTGTTGCCGGTGTACGACAGCACGTCGCCGGTCGCGCTCGCGCCCACCCGGGTGAGCCGCTGCGCGATGCGGACGGGACCCGGGGTGTAGAGCACCCGGCTCCGCTCGACCGTGCCGGTCTCCGGAAGCTCAAGATCCTTCTGCCAGCGCTTCACGGCGCCGGCGGTGCTGGCGGAGAACTCCTCGTCCACCGTGAAGCCGCGATAGCCGAGGGCGGCCAGGTTCCGTTCGAACTGCCGCACGTCCGAGCCCCGCACGCCCGTGCTCAGCGGCCGGTACATGGGCAGGAAGCCGTAGAGCAGCACCACCGGCAGCTCGTCGGCGCGCAGCAGGGCCTCGCCACGCCGGACGGTGGTGCCGACCTCGGGCAACCAGGTCACCGTGCCGGCGGCGGCCGAGGTGAGCGGTGCGGCTGGCCCGTACCCCAGCTCGCCGGCCAGCGTCACGGTCTTGACCAGCGTCTGCCGGGTCACCGTGGCGGTCGCGGCCGGTCCGGTGCGGCGCGGGACCGGCTGGTCCGCGCCGCGCCCGCCGAGGCCGAGGGTCGCGGCACCGGTTACCGCCAGGGTCGCGAGCACCAGCCCGGCCCCCGCCACGACCCGCAGTCGCCGCCGTGCCGGGCCGCCGCGGGACGGTTCGGTCGAGTCCATCGGTCCGCTCATCCCTTGGCGGTGGCGTTCGGATCGGGGGTGGTCGAGGGTTTGCCGTCGAGGACCGGATTGCAGATCTGGCCGGCCCGGAAGTTGGCCGCCGCCTGCTGGTCACTGATCGGTCCGCTGCCGGTCTCCCGCGGCCAGTTGCCGTCGGGGCCCGGGTCGGGGAAGTCCGGCACGCCGTTGTCCCGCATGCACCCGGCGTAGGCGCGGCGGTGCCGGATCTCCTCGGCCGTCCAGGCCACCTTCTCCTCCAGGTCCGCCGGAACCTCCATGGCGTACTTCGCGCACGTCAGCTGGGCGGCGGTCCATTTCGGGTCGGCCTTCTTCGGCGCTCCGGCACGCAGGTCGACGAAGCCCTTGGCGTCCGGGTCCGGCAGGTCGAAGCCCTGTTCCCGCAGACATCCGACCCACTGGCGTTGCGCCTCGACGTACCGGGCGACGGCCCCGCCGCCCGGGCTGGCCGACTGCGCGGGCCGGGCGCCGGGGGCGCCGGCGGTGGCCACCTGCGGCGCCTCGCCGTCTCCGCCGCACCCGGCGAGTGCCAGGATCAGCGCGGCGGTGCCGAGACCGCCGGCGAACGGCCGGTGCCGGCGGAGCCGATCGTGATAGATCATTTGTTTCCCTCTCATATCGGGTGCGAGGAGGACGCGCGTCATGGCGGCGCGTCGACGTTCGGGGTGGAAGGTCGTCAGCGCCCGGTGATCGGCGACCAGTGCCAGCCGTCGGTGGACCCGTACAACACGTTGGCGGGGCCGTCGATCGCGTAGAACCGGCCGTCCGGAGTACGCCGGATCGGGCCGGCCGTGGCCGGCAGGCCGGCCAGCTCGACCGTCCGGTACGCGCCGTCGCCGCGAGCCGCCCAGTAGCGATAGCCGAAGGTGTGCCGGTCGTCCGGCTGGAAGAGCACGTGGCTGCCGTCGTCGGCGACGAACGACCCGTACCCGTTCGTCCCGGGCGGGATCTCATCGGTGTTGGTGAGCCGCTGCCAGCCGTCGCCGGTGGTACCGCCGGTGAGGCGATAGACCGCCAGGGCACGCTCGCCGGCGGCCACGGCATACACCCGCTTTCCGCCGCCGTCCAGGGCGAGCGACAGCGGCTGGCAGCCGGCGTCCGGGCAGGCCGGCGCGTCCCGGAAGACGTGGCTGGCCCAGGTGCGGCCGGCATCCGTGCTCACCGCGACCGCGGGTCGGCCGGTCGCCGGCTCGCGTCCCGGTATCCAGAGCCGGTCGGCCCGCCCGTCGATCCGCAGACCGTCCGGCTGCAACAGCAGGGCTGGTTGCTGGGACAGGGGTGCGACCCGGTACGACGCCGGTTCCACCACCTGCACCGTGCAGGACGCTCCGGCCGTCTCCGGCCAGCAGATGGCCGTACCACCGTCCGGCACCGCGCCCACCGGGGGCGACTCCTGCGCCCTGCGCCAGTGCCGACCGCCGTCCGTGCTGATCATCAGGCTGGTGCCGGTCGCTCCCGGCTGATCGGGCTGTGCGGCCGTGACCAGGACGTCGGGGCCGAGCACCGCCATCGGGCCGAGCCCGGTCGGCGTGCCCCGGTCGGTCCAGCTGCGGCCGCCGTCATCGGACCCGCTCAGGTGGGCGAGGGACTTGTCGCAGGTGCCCGGCGTGGTGCAGGTCGACAGCAGGTAGAGGTGCCGCGCGTCGGCGGTGTCGACCCACTGCAACCGCTGCCCGGGGCGCTCGCCGGCGCTCGCCGGCGCGCCGGCCCCGCCCGCCACCGGCGGTTCGTCGCCGGCGGGCCGGGGCGTGGCCAGCAGCGACGCGGCCAGTACGACGGTCGCCGCGGCCGCCGGGAGAGCGGCCACCGCCAGTCGCCGGCGGCGCCACCGGCGGCGACCCGCGGTGTACACCTCGTCCGCCAGCAGCCGGCTCGGCGGTGCCGAGCCGGCCGCCTCCTCGAACAACTCACGCAGTCCGGTCATGGCGTTCCCTCCGTAGCGCCGGCGAGGGCGGGCACGGCGTCGCCCAGGATCTGGCGCAGCGCGGCGAGACCGCGTGCCGTCTGGCTCTTGACCGTGCCCTCCGAGCAGCCCAGCGCCGCGGCTGTCTCGGCCACGTCCAGGCCCTGGTAGAACCGACAGATCAGGGTCACCCGTTGGCGGGGTGGCACGTGGCGCAGCGCCTGGGCGAAGACCATCCGGCGGGTGGCCGCCTCCGCGTCGTCGTCGGGGCCGGCCAGGTCCGGCGTCTCCGCGACGCTGCGCTCGCGGCGTCGCCACACCCGCCGGGTCTCGGACAGGTAGGTCCGCACCAGGCAGGTCCGGACGAACGCGTCGAGGGCCGCCGGGTCGCGGATCCGGTGCCAGCTCGCGGCGACCCGGATGAAGGCGGCCTGGGCGAGGTCGTCCGCCCAGTGCCAGTCCCCGCACATCAGGTAGGCGGTACGCCGGACCACCTCGCGCCGGGCAGCGAAGTAATCGCTGAACTGGCGCCGGCCCTCGTCGTCGTCGCTTCGCATCCCGCTCCCTTCACGGATAGGTGCACACGCGAAGCCCGATCGGTTGCACGGGTGGACGGGATTGTTGTGCCGAATGTCGCCCGTACCGCCGACGAGGAGATTGGCATCCACCGCCGCTGCTCTGCTTACCTGTAGAGCACAGGGCGGAGCATGCCGGACCGACGTCACAGTGAGGTGACCCGATGAGCCAGCTACCGGAGTTCGTGTCGATCCGCGAGGTCGGCCCGCGTGACGGGTTGCAGAACGAGGACCCGGTCCCGACCGACGCGAAGGTGCGGCTGCTCGACGCGCTGTCCCGTACCGGCGTCGGGCGGATCGAGGCGGTCTCGTTCGTGCACCCGAAGGCGATCCCGCAGATGGCCGACGCCGACGAGGTGTGGCAGCGGGCCACGAAGGTCGACGGGGTGCGCTACTCGGCCCTGGTCCCGAACACCCGGGGCGCGCAGCGGGCCCTGGCGGCCGGGTTCACCGAGATCGAGGTGGTGGTCTCGGCCAGCGACACGCACAACCGGCGCAACGTCAACCGCTCGACGGAGGAGTCGCTGGACGACATCGCCGAACTGATCGACCTGCTGCACGGTGCCGGAGCGCGGGCCGAGGTGATCGTGGCGACCAGCTTCGGCTGCCCGTACGAGGGGGACATCGACCCGCGGCGGGTGGCGGGCATCGTCGACCGGGTCGCCCGCGACGGCGCGGACCGCGTCGCCTTCGGCGACACCACGGGCATGGGTACGCCCCGGCGCGTCCGCGAACTGGTCACCGCGGTCCGGGACCGGAACGCCCAGTTGCCGGTGCTGCTGCACTTCCACAACACCCGGGGCACCGCCCTGGCGAACATGCTCACCGCGATGGAGCTGGGCATCACCGAGTTCGACGCCAGCGTCGGTGGCCTCGGCGGCTGCCCGTACGCCCCGGGCGCCAGCGGCAACCTGGCCACCGAGGAGGCGGTGCACATGCTGCACGACATGGGCATCGACACCGGCATCGACCTGGACGCCCTGATCGAGGCCGCCGAGCTGGCCGAGAACCTGGTCGGCAAGAAGCTCCCCTCCGGCGTCCTCCGCGCCGGCCCCCGCACCCGCCTGACCCCCCTCCCTGCCTAGCGTTGCGTTGATCAAGGGGTTTGCGTCTGATCCGGGCTCGGCGAGACGCAAACCCCTTGGTCGACAACGCCGATGCTGGTCAGCGGGTCAGGGCGCCGGTCTCGGTGGGCAGGTCGGCGGCGACCCAGTCCTCGATGCCGGCGGCGTACTTGCGCACGTCGGTGTAGCCGAGGGCGCTGAGCTGGTCGGCGACCCGGCCGCTGTTCGGGCAGGCCGGGTTCGAGCAGTACGTGACGATGGCGGCGTCCCGGTCCGGCAGCAGCTCGCCGGCCCGCTCGGCCACCTCGGCCTCGACCAGCGGGAGCGCGCCGGGCAGGTGCTGACGGGCGTAGTACTCGCCGCCGAGCGTGTCGATGACGGTCACCGTGCCGGCGTCGATCGCGGCGCGCAACTCGTCCCGGGTGATGAGAGCGGTCATGGCGTCCTCCCAGAGAAGTGGACTACAGTCCGGTTATGCCTCAGCACGATAGCGGACCGCAGTCCGCTTTTGCCACCCCGACGCCGGAACTACTGAAGTTGCGGAGCCAACCCCCCAGGGAGCGGGCCGACGCGGCGCGCAATCGGGCGGCCGTGCTGGACGCGGCGGCGGTCCTGTTCCGCGAGCGGGGAGTGGAGGCGGTGTCGATGGACGCCGTGGCCGCCGCGGCCGGGGTCGGGAAGGGGACGCTGTTCCGCCGCTTCGGGGACAAGGCCGGTCTCGCCGTGGCGCTCCTCGACGAGCAGGAGCGGGGACTCCAGGAAGCGGTCCTCTTCGGCCCGCCCCCGCTCGGGCCCGGCCCGGCCGGTGCGCCGCCGCCCGTGCGTGACCGGCTCCGGGCTTTCGTCTCCGCCTACCTCGACTATCTGTTCGCCCACCTCGACCTGGTGCGGCTGTCGGAGACCGCCGCGCCGGGCGCCCGGTACCGGATCGGCGCCTACCGGTTCTGGCACCGGCACGTTGCGCTGCTGCTGGCCGGACGGGCGGACCCGGCGGCCGACGCCCACACCCTGCTCGCCGCCCTCGCCGCCGAGCACGTCTGCGGGGTGCGCGAGGAGTTGGGCGACGAGCGGCTGCGGGCTGCCGTGCTGGCCCTCGCCGACGTCCTCACCGGCTGACCCTCCCGGGCCGACCGCCTCCCGCCCGCGCCGTCGTCGCCGTGCCGGGCGGCTTCCGCTCCGCTCGCCGTGCCGGGCGGCTTCCGCTCCGCTCGCCGTGCCGGGCGGCTTCCGCTCCGCTCGCCGTGCCGGGCGGCTTCCGCTTCGCTCGCCGTGCCGGGCGGCTTCCGCTTCGCTCGCCGTGCCGGGCGGCTTCCGCTTCGCTCGCCGCGCCGGGTCGCCGGAGGAGGCGCCGATGCGTTAGCCTAACGATCGTTCAGGTCGGTTGGTGCGCTCACGAGGCGGCCGGTGGCGAGGGAGACGGCGTGACGCTTGACGGTGAGGCTCTGGAGCAGCTGCGCAAGCGCGCCAAGGCCGGCGGCGCGGACAAGTACCACGCGGCCAACGCCGCGAAGGGCAAGCTGTTCGCCCGCGAGCGGGTGGCGTACCTGGTCGACGAGGGCTCCTTCGTCGAGGACGGCCTCTACGCCAACGCGCTGGCCGACGGGCTGCCCGCCGACGGCGTGGTCACCGGCACGGCGACCATCGACGGCCGCCCGGTCTGCCTGATGGCCAACGACTCCACGGTCAAGGCCGGCAGCTGGGGCGCGCGGACCGTCGAGAAGATCATCCGGATCATCGAGCGGGCCTACTCCACCGGCGTGCCGATGGTCTACCTGGTCGACTCGGCCGGCGCCCGGATCACCGACCAGGTCGACCTGTTCCCCGGGCGGCGCGGCGCCGGGAAGATCTTCTGGAACCAGGTCCGCGCCTCCGGCTCGATCCCGCAGGTCTGCGCCCTGTTCGGGCCGAGCGCGGCGGGCGGGGCGTACATCCCGGCGTTCTGCGACGTGGTGGCCATGGTGGACGGCAACGCCAGCATGTACCTCGGCTCGGACCGGATGGTCGAGATGGTCACCGGCGAGAAGACCACGCTGGAGGCGATGGGCGGCGCGAAGGTGCACTGCGCCGAGTCCGGCGTCGGGCACTTCCTCTGCAAGACCGAGCACGACGCGCTCGACGTGGTGCGGACCTACCTGTCCTACCTGCCGTCGAACTGGCAACAGGAGCCGCCGGCCGCCGAGGCCGTGGCCGCGCCGGAGAAGGCCGACCTGGCCGCGCTGGTCCCGGCCAGCGAGCGGCAGGCCTTCGACATGCGCCGGTATGTCAAGGGTCTGCTCGACGAGGGCAGCTTCTTCGAGATCCAGGCGCTCTGGGCCAAGGAGCTGACCATCGGCTTCGGCCGCCTGGGCGGCGAGGTCGTCGGCGTGGTCGGCAACAACTCGATGTTCAAGGGCGGGGTGCTCTTCGTCGACTCGGCCGACAAGGCGACCCGGTTCGTCCAGCTCTGCGACGCGTTCAACGTGCCGCTGCTCTTCCTGTCCGACGTGCCCGGCTTCATGGTCGGCAGCGCGGTGGAGAAGCAGGGCATCATCCGGCACGGCGCCAAGATGATCACGGCGATCTCCGAGGCGACCGTACCCAAGATCTGTGTGGTGGTCCGCAAGGCGTACGGCGCCGGCCTCTACGCGATGGCCGGCCCCGGCTTCGAGCCGGACGCCACGATCGCGCTGCCCACCGCGAAGATCGCGGTGATGGGCGCGGAGGCGGCCGTCAACGCCGTCTACGCCAACAAGATCGCCGCGATCGAGGACGAGGCCGAGCGGGCCGCGTTCGTGGCCGCGAAGCGCGAGGAGTACGAGCGGGACATCGACATCGTCCGGCTCGCCAGCGAGCTGGTGGTCGACGCGATCGTCGAGCCGCACGAGCTGCGCGCAGAACTGGTCCGCCGGTTCGCCGCGGCCCGCGGCAAGGAGCGGCACTTCTCCCGGCGCCGGCACGGCGTCACCCCGGTCTGACCGACCCCGCAGCACGATCCGGCCGGGCGTCACGAGCGCCGGGCGGACCAGTCACCCAGGAGGATCAGATGGACTTCCGGCTCAGCGAGGAACAAGAGGCGCTGCGGGAGACCGTGCGGGAATTCGCCCGCGAGGTGGTCGCACCGGCCATCGCCGAGCACTACGAGCAGCACACCTTCCCGTACGAGATCATCCGCCAGATGGGAAAGATGGGCCTGTTCGGGCTCCCCTTCCCGGAGCAGCACGGCGGCATGGGCGGCGACTACTTCGCGCTCTGCCTGGCCCTGGAGGAGCTGGCCCGGGTCGACTCCAGCGTGGCGATCACCCTGGAGGCGGCGGTCTCCCTCGGCGCGATGCCGATCTACCGGTTCGGCACGGACGAGCAGCAGGCCCAGTGGCTGCCGAAGCTGCTCAGCGGCGAGGCGCTCGCGAGCTTCGGGCTGACCGAGCCGGGCACCGGCTCGGACGCCGGTGGCACCCAGACCCGGGCGGTGCTGGACGAGGCGACGGACGAGTGGGTGATCAACGGTTCGAAGGCATTCATCACCAACTCCGGCACCGACATCACGGCGCTGGTCACCGTCACCGCCGTCACCGGGACGAAGCCGGACGGCAGCAAGGAGCTGTCCACCATCATCGTCCCGTCCGGCACGCCGGGCTTCACGGTGGCGCCCGGCTACTCCAAGGTCGGCTGGACCGCCTCGGACACCCACGAGCTGACCTTCGACGACTGCCGGGTGCCGGCGCGGAACCTGCTCGGCCAGCGCGGCCGGGGCTTCGCCCAGTTCCTGCGCATCCTCGACGAGGGGCGGATCGCCATCGCCGCGCTCGCCGTGGGCCTCGCCCAGGGCTGCGTCGACGAGTCGATCAAGTACGCCAAGGAGCGCGAGGCGTTCGGCCAGCCGATCGGCAACTACCAGGCGATCCAGTTCAAGATCGCCGACATGGAGCTGAAGGCGCACACCGCCCGGCTGGCGTACTACGACGCGGCCGCCCGGATGCTGGCCGGCGAGCCGTTCAAGCGGCAGGCGGCGATCGCCAAGCTGCACGCCAGCACCATCGCGGTGGACAACGCCCGCGAGGCCACCCAGATCCACGGCGGCTACGGCTTCATGAACGAGTACCCGGTGGCCCGCTTCTGGCGGGACTCGAAGATCCTGGAGATCGGCGAGGGCACCAGCGAGGTGCAGCGCATGATCATCGCCCGCGACCTGGGCATCTGAGGAGGCCGGCCAGGCCCGGGACGGGTCCGGCCGTGCCGTCCGCCTGTCGGATATCGGCGGCCGAACGTCGGCTGGCCGACGATGGGCTGTGGGCGGTCGCACCCGATCCGTACTCTTCGTGACCATGACGCCCGGTCATGATCGTTCGCGCCCGGATGGTCGCCTGCGGCTGTCCGAACTGCTGCGTGGGCACCGGCTGGCCGCCGGCCTCACCCAGGCGGAGCTGGCCGCCCGGGCGGGCATCGGGGTGCGTACCGTCCGCGATCTGGAGCGCGGCCGCTCGGCCCGGCCCCAGCGCACCACCATCGATCTGCTCGCCGACGCGCTCGGCCTGACCGGCGACGCCCGGCGGGCCGTCCTGGCCGCGGCCCGGCCGGCGCGGCCCGGCGGGCCCGACCCGGCCGGCGCCCCCGATGCCCCCGCCGCGTCACTCCCGGCCGCCCGGCAGCTCGCCGTCACCGGCGCCACGACCACCGGCACCGGTACGCCGATCGCGCTGCCCCAGCCGGTCACCCTGATCGGCCGGGACCGGGACGTCGCCGAGGTGGCCGCCCTGCTCGCCGCGG
Source organism: Micromonospora sp. NPDC050495 (assembly GCF_040655175.1). Classification (NCBI taxonomy): domain Bacteria; kingdom Bacillati; phylum Actinomycetota; class Actinomycetes; order Micromonosporales; family Micromonosporaceae; genus Micromonospora; species Micromonospora sp. NPDC050495. The sequence goes on from NZ_JBFAJK010000001.1 coordinate 57,629, forward strand.
ACCGTGCCGTGGTGAGCCTGGTGGGGCTGGCCGGGGTCGGCAAGAGCGCGCTCGCGCTCACCGTCGCGTACGCGGTGGCCGCCGACCATCCGGGCGGCGTCGCCGGGGTGCTGGTCGGCGAGGGATCCGAGGCGGGCGACGTGCTCGCCGCCGCGCTCGCGGTGCTCGGCGTCAACCGGCCGGCCGACCTCGCCTGCCGGCTCGCCGATCGACCGGCGTTGCTGCTGGTGGACGCGGTGGAACGGGCACCCGAGGCGGTCGCCGAGGCGCTGCGCGTGCTGCTCGCCGCCGCGCCGACGCTGCGGGTGCTGATCACCGGTCGGCGTCCGGCCGGCCTCCCCGGCGAGCTGGTCCGCCCCGTCGCGCCGCTGGACGTACCCCCGGCCGGGGTGACCCCCGCCGACCCGGCCGAGCTGGCCCGGTGGCCGGCCACGGCGCTTTTCGCCGCCCGGCTGGCCCAGGCTCGGCCCGAGCCGCCGACCCCGGCCGAGCTGCCGGCGCTCGCCGCGCTGGTCCGCCGGCTCGGTGGCCTGCCGCTGGCCATCGAGCTGATGGCCGCCCGGGGCCGGATCCTCGACGTCACCGAGCTGCTCGACCGGTACGGCGACCGCGTCCTCGACCTGGCCACCGGCGGCCGCCCCGGCTGGGAGCCCGCCGCCCGGGCGGCCGCACCGGTCACCCTGCGCGAGGCGGTGGCGACCAGCTACCGGCTGCTCGCGCCGGCGGAGCGCGCGGCGCTGCGCCGGCTCGCCGCGTTCCGCAACCGGTGGTCGGTGGAACTGGGCGAGGAGCTGCTGGCCGACGGCGGCCCGCGGCAGGACGCCCTGCCGCTCCTCGAGCGGCTGCGCGAACTCGGCCTGCTCAGCATCCGGGGCACCGGGCCGCTCCGGTTCCGCCTGCTCGACGCGGTCCGTGACTTCGCCACCGAGCAGGCGGCCGGCGAGGGCGAGCTGGCCGCGATCCGGCACCGGCACGCGCTGGTGATCACCGGGCTGGCGCTGCGGACCGCGCCGGAGCTGGTCGGCGCGGACCTCACCGGCACGGTCCGCCGGCTCGACGAGGTGACCAGCGACATCATCGCCGCGCTCGGGCACGCCGCCGAGCACGATCCGCTGACCGCGCTGCGGCTGGCGGCGGCGTTGCCGCGCTGGTGGCGACTGCGCGGGCGGGACATCTCCGGCCGCCGCTGGCTGCGCCGGCTGCTGGCCGACCCGCGGACCGCCGACGCCCGCCCGCTGCTGCGCGCCTGGGCGATGACCGGGGCGGCGCGGCTGGCCGCCGAGCACGCCGCCGAGCTGGAGGAGCTGCCCGCGGCGCGCGCGGCGCTGGCCATCTTCCAGGCGGAGGGCGAGGTGACCGGCGAGCTGTCCGCCCGTTCGGTGCTCTGCACGCTGCTGCCCGCCGCCGGGGCGCACGACGAGGCCCGGGCACAGGGTGAGGCCGTGCTCGACCTGGCCGCCCGGCACGGCCGGGTACGTGAGATGGCGGTCGCCCACCACCACCTGACCTGGCACGACCTCCGGGTGGGGGACCTGGCCGGGGCGCGGCGCCGGCTGGCCGCGGTGGACCGGCTGGCCGCCGAGTGCGGTGAGCAGCGGCTCCGGGTGCTGGTCCGGGCCGACCTCGCCGAGGTGACCCGGCTGGAGGGCCGGTACGTCGACGCCGTGGCGCAGGGGCGCCGGGCGGCGGCGGCGCTGGCGGAGCTGGGCGATCCGGGGCACCGGCGGCGGGTGCTCGGCACGGTGGGGCTGGCCCTGGCCGAGGCGGGACGCGCCGACGAGGCGCTGGCGGTGGTGGCCGAACTGCGCCCGTTCCGGGTGGCACCGGGGCAGCGCGGACCGGTCGGCGACCTGGCCGCTGCCGGGGCGGGCCGCTCCCGGCGCCCGGAGGACGCGGTCTGTGCGTTGATCGAGGGGCACCTGGCGCTGCGCCGGGGTGATCGGGAAGCGGCCGCCGAGTGGTTCGCCGCGGCCGCGCACGCGGCTGCCGGGGCGCGGGACCGGCGCGACGCGATCGAGGCGCTGGTGGGTCTTGCGGCGACCACGGCCGACGTGGCGGTGCTGGAGCGGCTGGACCGGGCCCGCCGGTCGACCGGGGTCAGTCTGGTCACCCGCGAGGAGGAGCTGCTCTACGCCCTGGTGGCCGCCCGGCCACGCGCCTGACGTCGGCTGGGCCATCGGGCGGCCCGGGACGGGTTGCGGTGCAGGACGGTGGGCGGGAGCTGCCCGGGCGGGAGGGCCATCACGCGAGAGAGCGGGGGTGGCGCGAGCGAAGTAGCCCCCTGATGTTGCCCCTCGCTCATCGCTCGCGCCAGCACCCCCCGGTGCGCCCCCGCTCGTGGGAAGCGTAGCCAGAACGTCGACGTCTTTTGGGGGGTTTTCGCGGCCTTTGCGGCGGAGCTGTGTCGGTTCTGCCGGTGGTTCTGCCGGTGACCGGCGGGTACGCCGCTCGCCCTCGGAGCGCCGCCCGGGCCCGAACTGACCGGGCTGCCGGTCGGCCGCCGGCGGCGCCGGTACAGGTGATGCCGGCGCCACCGGGGTGGCGCATCTGGGTGGAGGTGCGGCGTCAGCAGTCTCCGGCGCCGGCCGGGAGAGGGTCGGTGCTGCCCGCGGTGGCGCCGGGGTGCACCGCGTCGCGGACCCGCCGCAGCCCGTCGAGCAGGGCGTCCAGGGCGGCCGGGTCGAGCTGGCCGGTGAACCACTGCTCGATGATCTGCACGTGCCCCGGCAGGGTCTGGTCCAGCCGGGCCAGGCCTGCGGCGGTGACCACCGCGTACGAGCTGCGCCGGTCGGACGGGCAGGCCCGGCGGCGGAGCAGCCCGTCGCGCTCCATCCGGTCCACCACCCGCGTCACCCCGCTGGTGGAGAGGGAGGTCTGTGCCGCCAGGTCGGTCATCCGGAGCTGGTGACCCGGTGAGCGGGTGAGCCGCATCAGCACCTCGAACTCGACCGCCGAGAGGCCGTGCTCCTCGAACTGGGCGCTGAACCGGGCCGACAGCCCGGCGGTCGCCTCGAAGAGCAGGCCGATGGCGGTGATCCGCGGGTCGTCGAAGACGTTCTGGTCCACGAAGCCATCCTAGCAGTACTTGACACATGGAATATTGCTATGCTTATAGTTGCTGAGTCAGTCGTTGGCCTACTAAACCATCTCCCCTGGAGGACCGCACCATGACCAGCAGCACCGAAGCCGTTACCCGCGACTGGGAGGGCCTCACCATCCCCGCCGCCGGCACCTACCTGCTGGACGTCGCCCACAAGCGCGTCGGGTTCGTCGCGCGGCACATGATGGTCAGCAAGGTACGCGGTGAGTTCGCCGACGCCACCGCCACCATCACCGTCGCCGAGGACCCCATGCAGTCCTCGGTGACCGCCACCATCCAGGCCGCCAGCATCAACACCGCCCAGGCGGACCGGGACGCGCACCTGCGCAGCCCCGAGTTCCTCGACGTCGAGCAGTTCCCGACCCTGGAGTTCCGCAGCACCGGCGTGAAGTCCCGGGACGGCAACGAGTTCGTCCTCGCCGGTGAGCTGACCATCCGTGGCGTCACCCGCCCGGTCGACCTCGAGGTCGAGTTCGAGGGCGTCGGCCGCAGCCCCTTCGGGCAGGACATCTTCGGCTTCTCCGCGTCCACCGAGATCGACCGCGAGGAGTTCGGCCTCACCTGGAACGTCGCGCTGGAGACCGGCGGCGTCCTGGTCGGCAAGAAGATCAAGATCGAGATCGAGGGCGAGGCCGTCCGCCAGGCCTGACCTTCCGTACGCCCGAACGGGCCCGTGCCGTCACCCGACGGCGCGGGCCCGTTCGTCTTCAGGTGCGAATTGTCACGTGTTGTTCGTCGGTTGCCAGGTGGTGCGGCGGGTGGCGGCTGGGTAGGAGTCCAGACCTGCGCCCACCGGTGTTCGACCGTCCGGGCGCACTTACGGACTCAACGTGAATGGTTCACAATGCGTTGCGGAACGGTACGGTTCCGTCGCACCGGCGCCGGGAGGACATATGGGCAGAGACGTCGAGCAGGGCGCCTTCTCCCGGGAGGACCGGGTCCGCTACCGGCAGAAGGTCCGGCGGTGCCTGGACGTCTTCGCGCTGATGCTGGACGACTTCGGCTTCGACGCCGACCGCCCGATGACCGGGCTGGAGATCGAGCTGAACCTGGTCGACTCCGCGGCCGAACCGGCCATGCGTAACGACCAGATCCTCGCCGACATCGCCGACCCGCTCTTCCAGACCGAGCTGGGCCAGTTCAACCTCGAGCTGAACGCCTCACCCCGACTGATCGAGGCCAGCGGCTTCGCCGACTACGAGCAGGACCTGCGCAGCAGCCTCAGCCGCGCCGACGAACGGGCCGCCAAGTCCGATGCCAAGATCGTGATGGTCGGCATCCTGCCCACCCTCACCGAGCGCCACCTGGTCGCCGACAACCTCTCCACGAACGAGCGCTACCGGGTGCTCAACGACCAGATCGTCGGCGCCCGGGGCGAGGACATCGAGCTGGACATCCGGGGCGTGGAACGGCTCCGGACGCACACCGACTCGATCGCCCCCGAGGCCGCCTGCACCAGCCTCCAGTTCCACCTCCAGGTCGCGCCGGACAGCTTCGCCGACTACTGGAACGCCTCCCAGGCCATCGCCGGGGTGCAGGTGGCGGTCGGCGCGAACTCGCCCTTCCTCTACGGCCGCCAGCTCTGGGCGGAGACCAGGATCGCCCTCTTCGAGCAGGCCACCGACACCCGCCCGGACGAGCTCAAGGCCCAGGGCGTACGGCCCCGGGTGTGGTTCGGCGAGCGGTGGATCACCTCGATCTTCGACCTCTTCGAGGAGAACGTCCGCTACTTCCCGCCGCTGCTGCCGATCGTCGAGGACGAAGACCCGGTGGAGGTGCTGCATGCCGGAGGCGTACCGGAGCTGGCCGAGTTGCGGCTGCACAACGGCACCGTCTACCGCTGGAACCGCCCGGTCTACGACATCATGAACGGCCGGCCGCACCTGCGGGTGGAGAACCGGGTGCTGCCCGCCGGGCCGACCGTGGTGGACATGCTGGCCAACGCGGCCTTCTACTTCGGGCTGGCCCGTGGTCTCGCCGAGGCGGACCGGCCCATCTGGAGCCAGCTCACCTTCTCCTCGGCCGAGGAGAACTTCCACGCCGCCGCGCGGCGCGGCATGGACGCCGTGCTGCACTGGCCGCGCCTCGGCGAGGTGCCGGTGACCAAGCTGGTGCTCGACGTGCTGCTGCCCACGGCCGCGGCCGGCCTGGACCGGTTCGGCGTCGCGCCGGCCGAGCGGGACCGCCTGCTCGACGTCATCGAGCAGCGCTGCCGTACCGGCCGCAACGGGGCGGTCTGGCAGACCGAGGCGGTCTGGGCGGCCGAGCGGCACCGGGGCATGGACCGGGACGCCGCGCTGCACCACATGCTGACCCGGTACGCCGAACTCCAGCGCAGCAACGAGCCGGTGCACACCTGGCCGGTGGACTGACCGCCCGGCCGGGCCCGCGCGCCGGTCATCGAGCTTGATCGAGCGGATCTGGTCAAGGGCGGTGCGGTCGGCACGCCGCCGGTCGGGGCGAGCACGGGACGTTCGGCCGGGGATGTGGTGCCCGGCCAGGAAGAGCCTGGCCGCGCGGGTCGGGGCGTCGGCGCAGCCCTTTTACGTGAGTGCTCAGCGACTGCGGCGGCGGGCCTTGCCGCCGGTCGCCGGGCCGGTGCCGTCCTGCTCCGACCCGCTGGCGGTGCCGGTCCCGTCCGCCGGTCCGTCCGGGTCCGGTGTGCCGCCGTCCCCGCCGTCGAGCGCTGCGTCCATCGGCCGCCGCTGAGGCGGGATGGCCCGGCCCCGGTCACCGACGGGCCGCGCCGTCGTGGCGCTCCCCGCCGTCGTGGCGCTCTCCGCTGGCGCGGCGCTCCCCGTCGCCTTCGCGGCGTCCGGGCCGGCGGTGGCCGGTCGGGCGCTGGACGCACCCGCACCCGCCCGGGCGCTGGACGCACCCGCACCCGCCCGGGCGCTGGACGCACCCGCACCCGCCCGGGCCGACCCCTTGGAGCTGCCCGATCGCGGGCCCGACGCGGCCCGGCTCGGGCCGGACGCACTCCGGCCGGACGTACCGGAGCCGGACGCACCAGAGCCGGCCTCCGGCGTGGCCGTTCCGCCGGGTGCCCCGGCGGGCGGCTCGGCGGCGTCGGCGGGGGCGGGGGCGGGGGCGTCGGCCGGCGTGCCGGTCCCGGCGGACCGGCGTCCGAAGAGGCGCCGGCGCGGCGGTGACGGCTCCACCGGTGCCGCGTCGGCGCGGACCTCGGCGGCCGTCCCGCCGGACCCGTGCCCGGTGTGGTCGTCACGCACCTCGGCGGCCGTCCCGTCGGACCCGTGCCCGGTGTACTCGTCCGGCTCGCCGGTGCGCTGCCGGGGCAGCGTCACACCGGCCCGCGTCGCGGCCCGCAGTTCGGCCCGCTGGGCCAGGGCGGCGACCAGCACCGAGCCGGCGATCCCGGCGATCACCGCGTACGGGGCGATCAGGTGGGCCGACACCTGCTCGGGGGAGATCCCCGCGAGCCTCGGCACGGCCAGCAGGTAGGCCAGCGCGACGAGAATCGGTCCGGCCGCACCGGAGGCCGCCGCGCCGACCCGCCGCTCCGCCAGCCGGGCCGTACGCCGGGCGGCGAGCGCGCCGATCACCACCGCCGAGCCCATCGCGAGCAGGGCCCCCGGCCAGTAGAAGTAGTCCCGGATCCAGTACCGGTCGCTGTCCGCGCTGATCTGCCAGATGCCGAGTTGGGCGGTGCCCAGGCCGCGCCCGGAGAGCACCCCGTCGACGACGGAGACCACGGCGAGCAGCCAGAGCCAGCCGGTGGTGGCGACCAGGTTGGTCGCGGCGGCCCGGGAGTGCAGCGCCCAGACCGCGAGCAGCAGCCCGATGAGCAGGCCGAGCGCGGCGTACCCGGCGGCGACGGTCTGCGGGGCGAAGGTGTCCGGCACCTGGGCGGCGCGGGCCGGTACGGCGACCAGCAGCACGGTGACCAGGGCGCCGATCCCGGCGGCGACGGCCAGGGTGAGCCGCCGCAGCGTACGGCCGGATTCCGGGTCATCTCCCGGCAACCGGTCGGCGCAGACCGCGCCGGCCACCACCGAGGTGGCGGAGATCCAGGTGGCCCAGGCCAGGCTCGCCACCCAGGCCGCCTCGACCGGCGCATCCCCCGGCGCCCAGTTGAGGATGCCGAGGCCGTAGCCGAAGCCCAGCTGTGCCGCACCGGCGCCGGCGGCGACGCCGAGCGCGGTGGCGATCGATGCTCCCCAGCCCCGTCTGGCCATGCGGGGGAGCGTAGCGTCCCAGCGTCGGCGCGGCGAGTGGAGGCGCTAGTCTCCTCCGCGCCGTGACGGCTTGGTGGCGGCCGGTACGGTCGCCGGTGACTGAGGCGGTGGACGCGATGACGGACGACGGGCACCCGGACGGGACGCACGACCCGGGGTCGGACCGGATGAGGCTGGTCCTCGGCGGCGGCCTCGTGGTGGTCCTGCTCGCGATGGTCGGCGCGAGCGGCGGCTGGCTGCTCGCCGGCAAGCCGGACCGGGTCGCCGCACCGGTCACCACCGGCGGACCGTCGAGCGGGCCGAGCAGCGTCGCCCCGACCGGAGCGCCGCAGACCTCCCCGGCGGAGCGCCCCACCACCCCGCGGACCACCGCTCCGGTCGGGCTCACCGTGCCCGAGGTGGTGGGCACCGACTTCGAGGCGGCCCGACGGCAGTTGCGGGACCGGAAGCTCGGCTGGCAGCTCGTCTTCGGCACCGGCGCCGGCCGGTCCGTGCAGCGCGCCTCGCCCGCGCCGGGTACGCCGGTGCGCCGTGGCGTCACCGTCACCCTCTGGGTCAGCGGGCCGGCCCCGGCGGTCGCGGTGCGCGACGTGGTCGGTGAGGACTGCGACGACGCCGCGGACGACCTGGTCGAGGCGGGCCTCTACCCGCGCTACCGGACCGGCCGCCGCGGCCCGGTCACCGCCCAGGAACCGGCCGGCGGCGCGGCGGCGCACTGGAACGACCCGGTGGGCCTGAGCTGTGGTGGCGCGCCGGCCGACACCCCGGCGACCACCCTGTCCCCGACACCGTGACGGCCGGCTCGCCGCGCTGATCCCGGCCGGTGGTTGCCCGGCCCGATACCGTGCACGGGTAGGGCCAGCGGGCCCGGCGGGGAAAGGACGTGCCATGAGCGACGACCGTCAGGAGCCCCCCGCCGGGGACGCCGACGCCACCCGGGCGATGCCGCCGGCCGCAGACCCGGACGCGACCCGCCCCGCGACCCCCGTCGACCCCGACGCGACGCAGCTGATGGCCGCTGGCGACGCCGAGCCGAGTCGGCCCGTGCCCGCCGGTGACCCGGACGCGACCCGGCCCGTGCCCGCCGGTGGTGACCCGGACGCGACGCAGATGATGGCCGCTGGCGATGCCGAGCCGAGTCGGCCCGCGCCCGCCGGTGACCCGGACGCGACGCGGCCCGTGTCCGGTGGTGGCAGCGATGCCGAGGCGACCCGGGCCATGCCGAGGGCCGGAGCGGCGGGCGGGCCAGGGCCGGACGCGACCCGGCCGCTGCCCCGCGCGGGCTCCACCGCGCAGCAGCCACCGGTGGGTGGGGCCGCACCGGTCCCGCCGGCCTGGTCCGGGCGGGCCGGGGTGCCGACGCGTCCGGCCGGCTATCAGGAGGCCGGCGCCGAGTGGTACGCCGAGGAGCAGGCCGGCCGTCGCTGGTGGATGCCGATCCTGCTGGGCATCCTCGCCCTGGTGCTGATCGCACTGATCGGGTTGGGGGTCTGGTGGGCCCTGCGGGCGGCCGAGCGGGACCCGGCTCCCGGGCCGCTGCCGTCGGCCGCGCCGACCACCGCCCCCCGGACGAGCGCCGCGCCGACCACGGCGGCGCCGAGCACCGCCGCGCCCACCACGGCCAGCCCCACGAGCGCGGAGGTGCCGATGCCGCCGCTGGTCGGGTTGCCGGAGGCGGCCGCCCGGGCGGCCCTGGACCGGCTGGACGTGGACTACCGGGTGCGGACGCGGGAGTCGGACCAGCCGGCCGGCACGGTGATCGAGACCGATCCGGTGGCGGGCGAGCCGCTCTCCCCGGGCGACCGGGTCACCATCGTGGTGGCCGAGCCGGCCGCCGCGCCGACGACGGCTGCCGGCACGCCGACCTCCGGTCCGACGGCGACCGCTACTCCCTGAGCGTCACCACTGCCGGCGTCTGGTGCCCACCAGACCCAGCCCGGCCAGCGAGATGGCGAGGCCGAGCAGCCCGGAGTAGAAGAGCGAGCGGCTGACGTCCGCGGTGCTCGGCAGGCCCGCCGGTTCGGCCAGCGCGCCCGCGCCGGCCCCGCCGCCCGACACGTTCGGGCTGGGCGCCACCCCGAACGCCTCGGCGTCGGCCCAGCCGGCCTCGTCCTCCGGGTCGGTGGCCGGCGCGCTGCCCTCGCCGGCCACGGTGATCTCCGGAGCCGGTACGGGTTCGTTCAACTGCTCGGTGGCAGAGAAGGCGGGGTGGCGGACCACGAGTGCGAGTACGGTCGCGGCTCCGAGGACCGCCAGGAGCCCGAAGGCGTAGCTGATACGGGACCGGTGGTGCCGCCGCGCGGCGGGCAGATTGACCATGACCATCCCAGGTTCAGGGTCCGGGACGCGCGGGGTGGATACGTTCGCCGGGGTGGCGTACCGATTCTATGGCGGCGGTACGCCCCCCGACCGGGCAATCGTCGGGTCAGACCCGGACCGGGGTCCGGATCACCGGGCGTCGGGTCCGTACGGTGTGCTGGCGCGGCACCGGCGCGGCGTGCAGCTGCTCCAGCCCCGACTGCTGTACGAAGATCGACCGTCGGTTGATCGCGTCCCCCGCCGCGTTCAACTCGTAGCCGTCGAGCCAGAGCCAACCGTCGTAGGTCGGCCAGTCGAGCACCCGGATCACCCGGAAGGTGATCGGTCGAAAGAACTGGACACTCGCCGCGCGAGTCACGTGCAGTACGTCACCGGAGCGGGGAAGCACATGGGCTCCTGGGGAGTTCGGCCGGCCGGCGGGCCGGCGGAGGGCTGATCGGGGGTCATCTGCGCCCGGCGCCGGGGTCGTGCCCTGGGGGACCGGCTGTTCAGGTACGTCGGTGCTGGTCGGGGTGCCCGCGGTGGCGGGCCACCCCCCGACCATCACCCGGCTGCTCCCGGTTACCGCTCCCGCCGCCGCAGCCACGCTGGCGTGCAGCGGCGGGGCATCACCCCGGGGCAGGTCGCACGGCGCGGGACGGCTCCCCTCCTGCCGTCCCACGGTCCATGGGATCACCACGCCGGGAGATCATGCGGAGACGGTGAGTAACCCGTGCCATACCGACAGAGTGCACCAGCGACGTGCTTCATGCAAGTTGCACGTCGGCTTTTGCCGATACGCGAGCACGACACGTGAACGGGACGCTTGATGCCTCAGGTGCCGGGACGGCACACTGGACGCCGGTTTCGCCCGACGCGGCCGGTCGACGACCGGCACCATCCCTGCCGCGAACGATCCCGCCGTCACGTCGGCCGCGCCCCCGGCGGGTGTCGCACCGGGCGCGACGACCGGAGGTGTCCGGGTGAGCGCGAGGAGTCAACGTTCCCGTCCAGCGGGCCGGAGGGCCGCGTCGTGACCGAGCGGCGCAGCCCCACCATCCGGCGTCGCCGCCTGGGGGCGGAACTCCGCCGGCAACGGGAGGCCGCCGGCATCACCATCGAGGTGGTCGCCGAGCAGCTGGAGTGCTCCGCTTCCAAGATCTCCCGGATCGAGACCGGCCACACCTCGGCCACCCCGCGCGACGTGCGGGACATGCTCCGGATCTACGGGGTGGTCGGCGCGGAGAGCGACGAGCTGGTGCAGATCGCCCGCGAGGCCCGGCAGAAGGGCTGGTGGCACCCGTACAGCACGGTCCTGGTCGGGGCGTACGTGGGGCTGGAGGCGGCGGCCAGCTCGATCCGGGCGTACGAGCAGCAGGTCGTGCCGGGCCTGCTGGAGACCGAGGAGTATGCGGGCGCGATGATCCGGGCCGCCCGGCCCGACTTCACCGTCGAGCAGGTTCAACAGCGGGTGCGTGTCCGTCTGGGCCGCCAGTCGTTGTTGACGCAGGACGATCCGGTCGATCTGTGGGTGGTGCTCGATGAGGCGGTGCTGAGCCGGCCGGTTGGCGGCGACGAGGTGATGCGTGGCCAGCTCAGCCGGTTGGTGGAGGTAGCCCAACTGCCGAACGTGACGTTGCAGGTCCTGCCCTTCGAGGTGGGAGCGCACGCCGGCATGGACGGCACCTTCACGATCCTCAGCTTCCCCGAACCGAGTGATCCCGATGTCGTGTACGCGGAGAACGCCACGGGTGGGCTCTTCCTCGAGAAGAGCGACGAACTGCAGAAGTACAGCTTCATCTTCGATCACATTCGAGCAGCGGCCATACGCCCGGAGGAATCCATCGCACACATTGCAAAACTGGCAGAGGAGCCGCTGTGGAAATGGCGACCAAGGAGTTCCCCGTGGACCTGACGCAGGCGACGTGGTTCAAGAGTTCGAAGAGCGGGCCGAACTGTGACAACTGCGTGGAGGTCGCATACGTGCCCGGGGCGGTCGGCGTCCGGGACTCGAAGGACAAGACCGGGCCGGCCCTGGTCTTCGCCCCGGGTGACTGGCACGCCTTCGTCGCCGGCGCGCGGAGCGGCGGGTTGGTCCGGGGCTGATCGACCCCGGCCCTGATCCGGCCCCGCGCCGCCCGGCGGCGCGCCGGACCGGATGACGGCCCCCGGACCAGAAGCGTGGTCCCGCCCGGCAGCGTGGCCGGGCGGGACCATTTCGTCCGCCTCGACCGGTGGCGCTCCCGGCCACCCGTCGCCAGTTCCGTCCCGCCTCGTTGAACCGCACGGATCGGCAACCGAACGAGGCAGGCGAGACGGATGACGACGATCGGCTCAGAGAACCTCACCAACGGTCCGGGAAAGCCGGAGCGGTTCGGCGGCAAGTACCGCGGGGCGCGCCGGGACACCGTGCTCACCGAGGTCTCCTCCACCGACAGCGAGATCGGCGGCCGGGACACCGCCGGGCCCGAGCAGGCCACCCCGCCGCTCACCCTGCCCTCGCTGGACCCGAACCCGCTCACCGAGCCGTCCTTCCCGCCCAGCGGCTGGCCGGTCGAGCAGCCCGAGTCGCTGGTCGACCACCCGTTGCTGCGCGGCCTGCTGATGGAGCTGCCCCCCAAGGGCAGCGTCCCGCCGCCGGGCTGGCTGGACCGCTGGTTCGAGGCGACCCGGGCGATCCTGGAGCTGCTATACGTGCAGGGCACCGGCCGCTCGCGGTGACCCGGCGGTCGCCGGCGGTGGCGCCGCCCGCTCGGCGAACCGGTTGTGTCGCAGCGCGTGGCGTACCCCGATCGTCGTGACGGCCAGCCAACCCACGGTGATCGCCGGGCCGGTCACGGCGGGCGCGGCGAGCAGGTCCAGGCCGGCGGCCGAGACCACCGCGGGCAGCACCGCGATCGCGGTGACCTGGATCGGGAGCCCGACCAGCGGGTGGGCCGCGGCCGCACGCAGGCCGTGCGGGGCCGGGGTGTCCGGCGCGGCGGCGAAGGCGCCCGCGCCGGCCCGCAGCCGGCGGATCCGCCGGATCGAGCAGGCCGCCACGACCAGCGCGGGCGCGGCGGCGAGCAGGAGCCCGCGGCCGGCCCGGTCGATCGGCGTGGCGCCCGCGCTCAGCAGACCCGCGACCAGGACGGCCGCGGTCAGCGCCAGGCCGGTCAGGGTGAGGGCGGACAACCAGCGGGTACGCCGGCGCAGCGCGCGGGCCCGGTCCAGGTTCGGCAGGCCGTCCGCGACGAGGGCGGCGGCCACCCAGACGGCGGCGGCGGGCAGCAGCACGGTGAGCTGGTCGTCCATGGGTCCAGCCTGGTCCAGGCCGGCGGCCGGGGGATCCGGGAGCGCACCCCGGTTCGTCCCGTACCTCGTCCCGTAGGGGGTCATCCCATCGGTGTTATTGGCGCTTCGGCATGTACCCGACGGCGGGACGGCACCCTAGGCTCGGGCTGACACCGCACCGAGCGGAACCGAGACCAACCTTCCCACCGGCGTCCGGCGGTCACCCACCCGGGTGGCCGCCGCGCGTCGTCGTCGGGCGCGGCGGCTCAGACGTCGAAGGTGGCCGGTCGGTCGCTGGCCGGGGGCGGCGGGGTGGCCTTCCACAGGCCGGTCTTCTGCGCCGCCAGGCGGGCCAGGTAGGCCGGGTTGAGGATGACGTAGCGGCGCCAGAGCCGCTTCGGCTCCAGGCCGAGCCGCCAGAACCACTCCAGCCCGGCACGCTGCATCCACGGTGGCGGGTTGCGCAGCAGTCCGGCGTGGTAGTCGAAGGCCGCGCCGACCGCCATCAACGGCATGTCCAGCAGCGGCCGCATGGCGTACGTGAAGACCTCCTGGCGGGGGCAGCCCAGCCCGACCAGGACGAGCCGCGCCCCGCTGGCCTTGATCCGGTCGGCGATCTCGACGTCCTCGCCCGGCTGCACCGAGCGGAACTTGGACGCCTCGACGCCGGCGATCTTCAGCGCGGGGAACTTCCGCTCCAGGGCCGGGACCAGGCGGGACAGCGTCTCCTCGGTGGAGCCGTAGAGGTAGACCGGCAGCCCTTCCGCGGCGAAGCGGGACAGCACCCGCAGGGTGAGCTCGGGGCCGTAGACCCGGTCGGTGAGGCCGGCGCCGTGCAGCAGGTTCAGCGCCCAGCGGACCGGCTGACCGTCCGGGGTGACCACGTCGAAGGAGTTCAGCAGGGCGTTGTGCGCCGGGTCGAGCACCCCGGTCATCACGCCGTGCACGGCCAGCGCGGTGAGGGCCAGCGGGCGGCGGTCGTGCGCCGCCGCGACGACCGCCTCGGTCGCCCGGGCGTAGTCGGTGGCGTCGACGAGCACGCCGAGCACGTTCCGCTTGGTCCCGGTGGTCATGCCTTCGGCACCCACTTGTCGACGTTGGCCTCGTAGATCTCCCGGAGGATCATCGGCACGTCGTAGGTGATCTTCCAGCTCGGGTAGTGCTCCTCGAACCGGGCCATGCTGCTGACGTACCACTGGTGGTCGCCGGTGCGCGCCTGCTCGACGTAATTGATCTGCGCCTCGCGGCCGGCGATCTGCTCGGCGATCCGGAACGCCTCGATGTGCGAGGTGTTGGAGTGCCGGCCGCCGCCCAGGTTGTAGACCTGCGCCGAGCGCGGCTCGCGGAAGAACGCCTCGAAGGCGGTGAGCACGTCCCGGGAGTGGATCGCGTCCCGGACCATCTTCCCCTTGTAGCCGAAGAGGTTGTACGTCCGGCCCTCCATGACGCAGCGCATCAGGTACGCCAGGAAGCCGTGCAGCTCGGCGGCGGAGTGCGCCGGCCCGGTCAGCGTGCCGCCCCGGAAGCAGGCCGTCCGCATGTCGAAGTAGCGGCCGTACTCCTGGACCATCACGTCGGCGGCCACCTTCGACGCGCCGAAGACCGAGTGCAGCGACTCGTCGATCGACATGTCCTCCGGGATGCCCGCGAAGTACGGGTGGTCCTCGGGCAGCTCGTACCGGGTCTCCAGCTCGACCAGCGGCAGGCTGTTCGGGCGGTCGCCGTACACCTTGTTGGTCGAGCAGTGGATGAAGGGCGCCTCGATCGCGTGCCGGCGGGTGTTCTCCAGCACGTTGAGGGTGCCGCCCGCGTTCACGTCGAAGTCGGTGTACGGCTCCTTGGCGGCCCAGTCGTGGCTCGGCTGCGCGGCGCTGTGGATCACCACCGAGATGTCCGAGCTGTACTTCTTGAAGACCCGCTCCAGGCCGTCCCGGTCCCGGATGTCGACGGCCTCGTGGGTGTAGGAGGTCCCCAGGTCGGCGGCGAGCCGGTCCAGGCTCCAGGCCGTCGAGCCGTCCTCGCCGAAGAAGTACCGGCGCATGTCGTTGTCGATGCCGACCACGTGGAGCCCGAGGCCGGCGAAGTGCCGGGCCGCCTCGGATCCGATGAGACCGCCCGAGCCGGTCACCAACGCGACACTCACACGCCACTCCTGCTCGTAGGGGGCTGGAAAACGAACCGGAGCATAGCGTGACATCCGGCACGCCCCGAAACGGCGCGAGGGCCCCGCTGTCCGCGGAGCCCTCGTCGTGGTGGGGAAGGGGGGAGTTGAACCCCCACGCCCTTTCGGGCACACGGACCTGAACCGTGCGCGTCTGCCATTCCGCCACTTCCCCGTGGCCAGACCCGGAACACCATATCCCATCCCGCGCCCGCCTTCTGCGGCGGGTGCCCGGACATATTACGCTGTTCCCGGTCATCGCCACGAGCGATCACCGTTCGTGGCGGACGAAACTTTAGCACGACCCCGGGCCTGGTCACGAACGGGCCGCCGGCAGCCCGCCGAGCGGCATGTGAGCTGCGGAGGCGGTGTCCGGATACCATCATGGCCTCGGGACCCGAGGAGGAGCCGGTGAGCGTGCTGCAACGCTTCGAGAAGCGTCTGGAAGGCCTGGTCGAGGGGGCCTTCGCCAAGGTCTTCAAAGGGGTGGTCCACCCCGTGGAGATCCTCAACGCCATGCAGCGGGAGGCCGAGGCGCACAAGGCGATCCTGGCCGGCGGGCGCACGTTGGTGCCCAACCGCTACGTGATCGATCTCTCGCCGTACGACCACAGTCGGCTGGCGCCGTACGCCGCCGCGCTGGCCCAGGAGCTGGCCCAGTCGCAGGCGGAGTTCATCGGCGAGCAGGCGTGGACGGTCTACGGCGACGTGATCGTCGAGATCGAGCGCGGCGAGGGGCTGGACACCGGCATGTTCCGGGTCACCGCCGAGGTCTACACCGGTGGCGACGTCGCCCCGGTCTCCGCGCCGGGCGGCTACGACGCCGCCCCGGCCTACCCCGCGTACGACCAGGGCGGTGGCTACGGCCCGCCGCCCGGGCACGGCGGTGGCCGCAACGTGCGGCTGGTCTCCGGCGACGGGCGCACCTACCCGCTCCAGATGGGCTCGACCGTGATCGGTCGGGGCGACCAGGCCAACCTGCGCCTGCCCGACGTCGGGATCTCCCGGCGCCACGCCCGGCTGGACTTCGACGGCGGCCAGGTGGTGCTGACCGACCTCGGCTCCACCAACGGCACGATGGTCAACGGCCAGCGCGTCTCCGCTGTCGCGCTCAACCCCGGCGACATGATCCAGCTCGGCACGACCACCCTGACCTTCCGCGTGGACGGCTGACCCGCGTTGCCGGAACTCGTCATCACGGTCGCCCGGTTCGGGTTCCTCATCCTGCTGTGGATCTTCGTGTTCACGGTGGTCGGGGTGATCCGCCGGGACCTCTTCGCGGGGGCCCGGTCGGGCCGGCTGGTGGCCGCGCCGCGGGCGGTCGGGGCCAGCACGGGGCCGCCGGCGAAGCCGGCGAAGGTGAAGCGGGGCAGGGCCGCGCACCAGCTGGTGGTGACCGCCGGCCAACTGGCCGGTACCCGGATCACCCTGGGCGAGGCGCAGATCACCATCGGTCGCGCCGAGGACTCCACGTTGGTGATCACCGACGACTACGCCTCGGCGCGACACGCCCGGCTCGTACCGCGTGACGGGCAGTGGTTCGTGGAGGACCTCGGTTCGACTAACGGCACCTACCTGGATCGCGCTAAGGTCACCGGACCAACCCCCGTCCCCCTCGGCGTGCCGATCCGGATCGGCCGCACTTCCCTCGAATTACGGCCATGACTCTGACCCTGCGCTACGCGGCCCACAGCGACCGCGGTCTGATCCGAGACGGTAACCAGGATTCCGTCTACGCCGGGCCGCGGCTGCTCGCCGTCGCCGACGGCATGGGCGGTATGGCCGCCGGTGACGTCGCGAGCAACATCGTCATCGGTGCCATGGCGCCCCTCGACGAGGACGTCCCTGGGGACGCCCTCGTGGACGCGCTGCGTTCGGCCGTCGGCACCGCCAACCAGCAGCTCCGCGACACCGTGGACGCCAACCCGCAGCTGGAGGGGATGGGCACCACGCTCACCGCGACCCTCTTCTCCGGCAGCAAGCTCGGGATGGTCCACATCGGTGACTCGCGGGCCTACCTCCTGCGCAACGGTGAGTTCGCGCAGATCACCAAGGACGACACGTACGTCCAGATGCTCGTCGACGAGGGCCGGATCAGCGCCGAGGAGGCGAGCAGCCACCCCCAGCGCTCGCTGCTCACCCGCGCGCTGGACGGCCGCGACATCGACCCCGAGTACAGCGTCCGCCAGGTGCTGCCCGGTGACCGCTACCTGATCTGCTCGGACGGCCTCTCCGGCGTGGTCAGCGCGGACACCATCGCGGAGACCATGCGCGACTACCCCGACCCGCAGCAGTGCGTCGAGCGGCTGGTGCAGCTCGCCCTGCGCGGCGGCGGGCCGGACAACATCACCGTGATCGTCGCCGACGCCACCGACCAGGACATCGTCGAGGCGTCCCCGATCGTCGGCGGCGCCGCCGCTCGGGACCGCGGCATGGCCACCTCGGCCGACGTCTCCACCCCGGCCGCCCGGGCCTCGGCGCTCTCCGCCCCACGGCCCCCCGCGCCCGAGGAACCGGCGGACCCGCGCGACGAGGAAGCGGAGCGGCGCCGGCACCACCCGCTGCGGACGGCGGCCATGCTGCTGGCCCTGGTGGTCATCCTCGGCGGCGGCCTCTTCGCCGGGTGGAGCTACACCCAGCGGCAGTACTACGTCGGCGCCACCGAGGAGGGCCAGCTCGCCGTCTTCCGCGGCGTGCCGGGCCAGATCGCCGGCCTGGACCTCTCCAACGTGCACGCGACCAGCGAGGCCCGGCTGGACGACCTCACCCTGGCCGCCCAGGAGCAGGTCAAGCAGGGCATCCAGGCCAAGAGCGAGCCGGACGCCGAGCGCCGGCTGGCCGAGCTGACCAGCGAAGACCCGGCCAACCCCAACCTGAAGCCGCTCTGCCCGCCCAGCCCGACGGCCCCGACGACCAGTCCCAACCCGGTCGTCACCGCCTCGCCGACCGCCCCGGCCGTCGGCGCCAGCGGCAGCGCCCTGCCCACGCCGTCGCCGACCGCCACGCCCGACGCCGTCCCCTCCGACACGGTGCCGCCGGTCGACCCGGCTGGTTGCCGGTCGCCGGAGTGAGCGCCGGCTCGACCCCGAGGACGTCTTCGTGACCGCAGCCGCCGTACCGGCAGCCTCGCCCGCCACGACGGGTGCGGCTGCCGGCGCGCGCCTGGCCCGGTCCCGGCGCAACGCCGAGCTGTCCCTGCTCCTGCTTGCCATGGTGCTGGTGGCGGCGTACGGGGCGACGGTCGAGGCGAACGTGCTGGACACCGTCACCCCGGATTTCTGGATCCCGGCGGCCGTGCTGGGGCTGGTCTTCCTCGGCCTGCACCTGGTGATCCGCTGGCTGGCGCCGTTCGCCGACCCGGCGCTGCTGCCGGCGGTGGCCCTGCTCAACGGGCTCGGCGTCGGCTTCCTGCGCCGCTACGACCTGGCCAAGGCCGCCCCGACCGATCGGGAGAGCCTGGCCGTCTTCGCCGGCAGCGGCGGGCGGCAGCTGGCCTGGACGCTCGGCGCGGTGGTGCTCGCCGCCGGGCTGCTGGCGATCATGCGCGACCACCGGTCGCTGTCCCGCTACGCGTACACCCTGGGCCTGGCCGGCATCGTGCTGGTGATGATCCCGGCGGTGCTGCCGGGCCGGTTCTCCGAGGTCAACGGGGCGAAGCTCTGGATCCGGTTCGGCGGCTTCCAGATCCAGCCCGGTGAGTTCGCCAAGCTCGCCCTGCTCACCTTCTTCGCGTACTACCTGGTGCGTAAACGGGAGGTGCTGTCGCTGGCCAGCCGGCGGGTGCTCGGCATCGACTTCCCGCGCGGCCGCGACCTCGGCCCGGTCCTCGTGGTCTGGCTGATCAGCATCCTGGTCCTGGTCTTCGAGAAGGACCTGGGCACCTCGCTGCTCTACTTCGGCATGTTCGTGGTGACCCTGTACATCGCCACCGAACGGGTCAGCTGGCTGCTCATCGGCCTGATCCTCTTCTTCGGCGGCGCCTACCTGGCCTACGTACTGGGCAGCACCGTCGGCGGGCCGTTCGCGAACTTCTACGACCGGGCGCAAATCTGGCTCGACCCGTTCGCCGAGCCCTACGACCGGGGCTACCAACTGGTCCAGGGTCTGCTCACGCTCGGCAGCGGCGGCCTCTTCGGGGCCGGCCCGGGTGGCGGTCAGCCGACCCTGCTGCCGGAGGTGCGGACCGACTTCATCTTCGCCGGCATCGGTGAGGAGATCGGCCTGTTCGGTCTCTCCGCGCTGCTCGTGGTCTACCTGCTGATCGTGGAGCGCGGGCTGCGCGCCGCGCTGGCGGTGCGGGACTCGTTCGGCAAGCTGCTCGCCGGTGGCCTCGCCTTCACCCTGGGCCTGCAGGTGTTCGTCATCGTCGGCGGGATCAGCAAGCTCATCCCGCTGACCGGTCAGACCACCCCGTTCCTCTCCGCCGGCGGCTCCTCGTTGATGGCCAACTGGCTGCTCATCGCGGCGCTGCTCCGGGTCTCCGACGGCGCCCGCCGCCCGGTGACCGGGGGCGGCCCGGCTGCCCGGCCCGCAGGGACCCCGCCGGAACAGCTGCACGGCGCCCCGACGGAGGTGATCCGGCCGTGAACGCACCGCTGCGCCGCGTCGGCGTGGTCGTGATGATCCTCTTCGGGCTGCTCTTCGCCAACCTGAACTGGATCCAGGCCTACAAGGCGGACGAGTACCGCAACAGCGACTACAACGGCCGGGTCCAGGTCGCCGAGTACGAGCGCAAGCGCGGCAACATCGAGGTCGGTGGCACCGCGTACGCGATCAGCAAGGAGACCGGCGGCAAGCTGCGGTTCCTGCGCACCTATCCCAAGGGCGAGGTGTACGCGCACGTGCTCGGCTACAAGCCGGTCAACCTCGGGGAGACCGGCATCGAGCGGACCGAGAACGAGTTCCTCGCCGGCACCAGCGACCAGCTCATCGCCAACCGGGTGAAGGACATGTTCACCGGCGAGGAGACCGGCGGCGGCAACGTGCTGCTGACCCTCTCCAAGCGGGCCCAGGAGACGGCGTACAGCCAGCTCACCAACAACCAGGTGGGCGCGACCAGGGGCGCGGCGATCGCGATCGACCCGCGTACCGGCGCCGTGCAGGCGCTGGTCTCCATGCCGAGCTTCGACCCGAACCCGCTGGCCAGCCACGACACCACGGCGGCCGCGGCGGCGTACAACAGGCTGGACAAGGACCCCAACCGGCCGCTGGCCAACCGGGCCCTGGCCGAGACGCTGCCGCCGGGATCGACCTTCAAGATCGTGGTCGCCGCGGCCGCCCTGGAGAACGGCGTCGGGCAGCAGACGTCCATCCCGGCCGGGTCGAGCTACACCGCGCCCGGCGCCGGCAAGCCGATCAAGAACGCCGCGCCGTCGATCTGCCCGGAGTCGCAGGTGACCCTGCGGGAGGCCGTGACCGAGTCCTGCAACACCGGCTTCGCGCAGCTCGGCGTGCGGCTCGGCGCGGACACGATCAAGGAGAAGGCCCGGCAGTTCGGCTTCGAGCAGGAGGACCTCACCGTAGGCCAGCTCGGCGAGGGCGGCCTGCCGGTGGCGGCCAGCCGCACCGGCGACATGCAGAACCCGAACGGCAGCACCGACCAGGCGGCGCTCGCCCAGTCGTCGATCGGCCAGAACAACGTCCGGATGACCCCGTTGCAGGGCGCGCTGATCGCGGCCTCGGTCGCCAACGGGGGCAGCCAGATGCGGCCCTACCTGGTCCGCCAGCTGCTCGCGCCGGACCGCACCACCAGCTACTACACCGCCAAGCCGCGCGAGCTGCGCCGCCCGGTCAGCGGCCAGGTCGCCGGCGACCTGCGGGACATGATGCTGAACGTGGTCAAGGAGGGCACCGGCCGGAAGGCCGCCATCGACGGCTACACCGTCGGCGGCAAGACCGGCACCGCCCAGTCCGGCCCGGACACCCCCGACCACGGCTGGTTCATCGGCTTCGCGCTGGACCGCAACGGCACGCCGGTCTCGGCGGTCTGCGTCGAGCTGGAGCGGGCCGGCTCCGGCGGCAGCGCCGAGGCGGCCCGGATCGGCGGCCGGATCATGGCGGCGGCCATCGCCGACGCCGGGGGCCGCTGACATGCTCAGCCCGGGGGTGCAGCTCGGCAACCGCTACCGTCTCGACGAGCGGATCGCCAGCGGCGGCATGGGCGACGTGTGGCGCGGCACCGACCAGGTGCTGGGCCGGACGGTCGCGGTGAAGAGCCTGCTCCCCGCGCTGCTCGACGAGCCGGGCTTCGCCGAGCGGTTCCGCGGCGAGGCGCGCACCATGGCCACCATCAACCACCCGGGCGTGGTCGACGTCTACGACTTCGGCAGCGACCAGCAGATCGCCTTCCTGGTCATGGAGTACGTGGAGGGGGACGCGCTCTCCGCGACGCTCAGCCGGGTCGGCCGGCTCACCCCGGCCCGCACGATGGCCCTGCTGGCGCAGGCCGCCGACGCGCTGCACGCCGCCCACGAGAAGGGGATCGTGCACCGCGACGTGAAGCCGGGCAACCTGCTGGTCCGGCCGAACGGCACGCTGGTGCTCACCGACTTCGGCATCGCCCGCTCCGACCTGGTGGGCCAGCTCACCGCCGCCGGCTCGGTGCTCGGCACCGCCTCGTACATCTCGCCTGAGCAGGCCACCGGCGCGGTGGCCACGCCGGCCTCCGACGTGTACGCGCTCGGCGTGGTCGCCTACCAGTGCCTCGCCGGCCGGCGCCCGTTCGAGGGGGACAACCCGCTCGAGATCGCCATGAAGCACGTACGGGAGGCGCCCCGGCCGTTGCCCGCCGACATCCCGCCCCAGGTCCGGGTGATCGTCGAGCGGGCCCTGGCGAAGGATCCGGCGGCCCGCTGGCCGAGCGCCGCCGCGCTGGCCAGCGTCGCCCGGCAGACCAAGATGGCGCTGTCCCAGCAGACGCGGGGCGGGCGGCCGATCTCCGGCGTACCCGCGTCGCCGGCCGCGCCCACGGCCCGCGCCCAGGTGCCGGCCGCGCCCCGGCCGCAGCAGCAGCCCCGCCCGCCGGTGGCCGCCCGGCCGCCGGTCGCGGCGCGACCGACCGTGGTGTCGCCGGCCGGGCCGCCCCGGCCGCCGGTGGCGCCGCGCGGCGCGGCGGCCGTGCCGCAGCCGCGGCAGCAGCCCAACCCGCTGGCGTACGCGCGACCGCCGGCCCCGCCCCCGGCGGCCCGCCGGTCGTACGCGAGGCGGTGGGTGGTCGCCATTGTGGTGGCCGTACTGGTCCTGCTCTGCTCCGGCGTGATCTCGTACAACTACCGGAAGCACGCGCTCGCCGGCGATCCGACCGCGCTGGCTCCGGTGAGCGTGGCCTCCGGCGCGGTACGGTCCCACGGAGCCGACGATCTGGTCGGGACGTCGTACCGTCGTGAGGTACGGCTCCAGCCGGCTGGCGGCGAGACGACGACGAGCGAAGGACGAGAGACGCGATGACAGCGCAGGCCCGCCTGCTCGGTGGCAGGTACCAGGTCGGCGAGCTGCTCGGCTACGGCGGCATGGCGGAGGTGCACCGTGGTCGCGATCTCCGGCTCGGTCGGGATGTCGCGATCAAGATGCTCCGGGCGGATCTGGCCCGGGACGCCACCTTCCAGATGCGGTTCCGCCGCGAGGCGCAGAACGCCGCTTCGCTGAACCACCCGGCCATCGTCGCGGTGTACGACACCGGCGAGGAGACCGCCCCGACCGGCGAGACACTGCCGTTCATCGTGATGGAGTTCGTCAACGGACGGACCCTCAAGGAGGTGCTGGGCGTCGAGGGCCGGCTCCAGCCGCGCCGGGCGCTGGAGATCTGCGCCGACATGTGCGCGGCACTGGAGTTCAGCCACCGGCACGGCATCATCCACCGGGACATCAAGCCGGGCAACGTGATGCTCACCCAGACCGGCCAGGTCAAGGTGATGGACTTCGGCATCGCCCGGGCCCTGGCCAGCGGCGCCACCACCATGACGCAGACCAGCGCCGTCATCGGCACCGCGCAGTACCTCTCCCCGGAGCAGGCGCGCGGCGAGGCGGTCGACGCCCGGTCGGACGTGTACGCGGCCGGCTGCGTGCTCTTCGAGCTGCTCTGCGGGCACCCGCCGTTCGTCGGCGACAGCCCGGTCAGCGTCGCCTACCAGCACGTGCGGGAGCAGCCGCCGACGCCGAGCACCATCAACCCGGACGTCAACCCGGCGGTGGACGCCATCGTCCTCAAGGCGCTCTCCAAGAACCCGCTCAACCGCTACCAGAGCGCCGGGGAGATGCGCGCGGACCTGCTGCGCGCCGCCGCGGGCCGGCCGGTGCTGGCCACTCCGGTGATGCCGGCCGAGGAGACCATGCCGATGGCGCCGGCCGGGGCCGGCGGTTACCAGCAGACCCAGGTGCTCGGCCCGCAGACCCGCCAGCAGATGCCGGCCCGGGTCGGTGACCCGCGCAAGCGGAAGAGCTCCTCCTGGGTGATCGCCACGTTCGCCGCCCTCGGTGTGCTCGCGGTGATCGCCCTGGCTACCGCGCTCTGGCTGAACCAGAAGGGCGCGAGCGAGGTCCGGGTGCCCACGATCGAGGGCAAGTCCCGCGCTGTGGCCGAGCAGGAGGTGCGGGCCGCCGGGCTGATTCCGGTGATCGGTGACCCGGTGCTGAACAAGACCTGCCAGAAGGACACCGTGGCGGGGCAGGACCCGCCGGCCAACACCACCCTGGAAAAGGGCCGCAACGTCACCCTCAACATCTGCAACGGCCCGAAGATGGTCCAGGTCCCGAACGTGGTGGGCAACCCGTTCGAGAACGCCAAGGCCCAGCTGGAGAGCGACGGCTTCAACGTCGACAAGGTGGACGTCGACGATGCGCGGGAAAGGGGCACGGTGGTGGCGACCGACCCCAAGGCGGGCGCCAACGTCGAGGACGGTGCCACGGTGAAGGTGTCGGTCTCCCGCGGGAACATCAAGGAGGTACCGGAGGTCGTGGGCCTCCCGGAGGCACAGGCTCGCCAGGAGCTGGTGAAGGCCGGGTACCGGGTGAAGACGCGGAAGGGCGACGAGGCGGCCACGCCGGACGGTGTCGGCAAGGTCAGCTCGCAGGACCCCGAGCCCGGCGCCAAGCTGGAGAAGGGCAAGACGGTCACCATCGACGTCGACTTCGCCCCGCCGGAGCCGAGCATCACGCCGAGCGGGCCCACCCCGGACCCGAGCACCACGCCCACCACCCCGGGTGGCGGCGGCGGGTTCCCCTTCCCCACCCAGCCACCGACCCGGCTCGAAGGCGAGTGACACAGCGAGGCCCCGACCACCGGTCGGGGCCTCGGCCGTTCCGGCCGCGGCCGCCCGCCGCCGCTCAGGCGGTGGCGAAGGCGGCCCGGCGCCGGGCGTCCACCTCGGCGGCCAGCTCGGGGGCGCGTTCCCGCGCCGCCGGGTAGCCGCAGACCGCCAGCCAGTTCGCCAGCATCAGGTGCCCGCCCTCGGTCAGCACCGACTCGGGATGGAACTGCACGCCCTCGACCGGCAGGGTGCGGTGCCGCATCGCCATCACCACGCCGGAGCCGGTCCAGCCGGTCACCTCCAGCTCGTCCGGCAGCGTCTCGGGTAGGACCGCCAGCGAGTGGTACCGGGTGGCGGTGAAGGGGTCGGGCAGCCCGGCGAGCACCCCGGTGCCGTGATGGCTCACCTCGGAGGTCTTGCCGTGCAGCAGCTCCGGCGCCCGGGTGACGGTCGCCCCGAACGCCTCGCCGATGGCCTGGTGGCCGAGGCAGACGCCGAAGAGCGGCAGCTTGCCGGCGTACTCCCGGATGACGTCGAGGCAGATCCCGGCGCGGTCCGGGCTGCCCGGCCCGGGCGAGAGCAGTACGCCGGCCGCGCCGACCCGGCCGACCTCGGCCACGTCGATCTCGTCGTTGCGCCGGACCTCGCACTCCACCCCGAGCTGGCCGAGGTACTGCACGAGGTTGAAGACGAACGAGTCGTAGTTGTCGATCACCAGGACGCGCATCGGGTCACCTGTCCGGAGTGGGTGGGGCGTTGTTCGTTTCGGTGCTGTACGGCAGCTCCTCCGCGGTCGGGCTCCCGCTGGGGTCGGTGAGTCCGCCGCCGGAGTCGTCGTCCGGCACGCCCGAGTCCTGGGTCACCTGGACGTCGTCGAAGGGAAGCAGCGGCTCGGCCCACGGGAAGACCACGAACCAGAGCAGGGCGACCGTCGCCGCGGCGATCAGCACCGAGCCGACCAGCTTCCCGGCCAGCCCGAACGGCAGCTTGCGCCAGATCCACCCGTACATCGTCAGCCTTCCAGCTCCGGCGGCCGGCCCACCGACTTGGCCTGCACATGGTCCAGCCGGGCGTGGATGATCAACCGCTGGTAGTTGTCGAACTTGGGGTTGCAGGTGGTCAGGGTGAGCAGCTTCTCGGTCGGTTTGGCGGTCGGCTCGCCGGGCACCGGCGCCACCACCTCGACCTGGTCCGGCTTCACGATCCGCTGCTGGTAGACCTTGTAGATGAACCACTCGCCCTGCGACTCGACCACGATGTCGTCGCCGGGGTCCAGCTCGTCCAGCCGCCAGAAGGTGGCCCGGATCCGGTGCCCCGCCACGGCGAAGTTGCCCACCTCGCCCGGCATCGCGCTCTTCGGGTAGTGGCCCGGGGCGTACCGGATGTCGTTCGGGCTGACCCCCTGGACCACCACCCAGTGCTTGTCGAGCTTGGGGATGTAGAGCCCGGCGACCGGCTTGCCCTCGGCCGGGGGCTTGGCCTTCGGCGTCGGGCCGGTCGGCGCGACCGTCGGATCGCCGCTGCCGCCCCACTCCTGGGCGAGCTGGGTGTTCAGGTCGTTCTGGTGGGCGTCGACGATCACCGTCTTGCCCCAGATCTCGTACCCGGCGAAGAGCAGCACCACCAGGCCCAGGGTGATCAGCGCCTCGCCGGTGACCCGGACCCCGGTGCGGATCCGGGAGCCGAGGGTGGGCCGGGTCAGCTCGGAGTAGACGCTCTTGTAGCCCTCACCGGTCTGCTCGGGACGCAGCCGCACCACCCGTTCGCCCCGCCGGGGGGCGGGTGGCTCGGCCGGGCTGTCGACCGGGTCGTCGCCGGTGCCGCCCTCGGGCAGCGGCGGGACGGCGCCCATCAGGGCGGTCGAGTCGAGGGCGGGGGGCCGCGGCGGGCGCCCGCCGACCGCCGGCAGCAGGGCGGTCGCCGCCGGGTCCGCGGCCGGAGCAGCCGCGCCGGGTCGCCCGGCGCCACCGCTCCCCGGCCGCGCCGATCCGCTCGCCTCCGCCGTCCCGGACCCTCCCGCCCGGGGTACGCGGGCGGCCGGCTCCCCGGCGAGGGGCACTCCGGCGGGCCGCTGCCCGGCGGGCTGATCGGCCACGCGGGCCGCCGCCTCGCCGGCACCGACCGGGTCGTCGGGGCGGCCGGTCAGCCGGGGCAGGAACGCCGTGGGCGCGTCCCCGGGGGCGGCGGGCCGTACCGGGGGCGCCGGAGCGGCCGGTGCCGGCGGTTCGGCGCGTCCCGGGTCCGGCTGACCGGGGGTGCCGGCCAACTGCCGGGCGGGCACGCTTCCGCCGGGTCCGACCACCGGTCCGGGGCCGGCCGGTCCGGCCGTGGACATGGTCCGGCCGGGTCCGGCCAGTGGCCCGGGTCCGGCCGGTCCTGCTGTGGGCGTGGTGCCGCCGGCTCCGGCGACCGGTCCGGTGCCGGCCGGCGCGGTCGTGGGCATGGTGCCGCCGGCTCGGGCCACCGGTCCGGGGCCGGCCGGCCCGGTCGCGCCGGGGCCGCTGCCGGCCAGTGCCGCGCCGAGCCCGGCCGTCCGGGACGCCAGGTCCTCCGGCCCGGGAATGCTCGGCCCCACGGGCACCGGGCCGCTGGTGCCGGCGCTGGTCGCGCCCGGGCCGCTGGTGCTGGCCCCGGGCTGGCCGCCGGTGCCGACCCGGCCGGCCGCCGGGCCGCTCGGGGCGGTGCCGGCCAGGCCCGGGCCGCCGGGGACCGGATCCGGTACCGGACGGGCGCCGACGCCGGGTCCGGCCGCTGTGGGGCCGCTGACGCGGGTTCCGGCATCAGTGGGGCCGCTGCTCGCTGCTGCGGGCCGGCGGGGGGCGGCGGCGGGTCCCGGCCCGGCGGCGGCGCCAGCCCCCGGTACGGCGGTGTGGGGTGCGGTTACGGCGGCGTCAGCCCTCGGCGCCGAGATGCCGGGTCCGGTTACGGCGGGGCCGGGTCCAGCGGGGCTGGGACCGGCGGGGCCAGGTCCGGCGGGACCGGCACCGGCAGCGGTGCCGGACCCCGGGACGGCAGCTCCGGGACCGGCGGGCGCGGGACCGGGACCGGCAGTGGTGCCGGACCCCGGGACGGCGGCTCTGGGATCGGCGGGTGCGGGTGCGGGTGCGGCGGTGCCGGTGCCCGGCCAGCGTGGCGGTGGCTCCGCCGGGAGGCGGCGTGGTTGTTCGGCGGGACGTCCGCCCGGCCATTCCTGGCCCGGTGCCCGGCCGTCCCCCGCGGGCCGGTGCCGGTCGGGTTCGGCCGGCGGCGGGATCCGGTGTGGCGGCTCGGCGGCGACCGGTGCCACCGCCGGCGAGCGTCCGGGCGGACCGGCCGGCTGGCGTACCTGCTGGTCGCTGGGGGGTGGGTGCGCTCCGGCGGATGCCGGGGGGTGCGGCTCGGCGCCGGTGGGTCGGTGCGGTGCCCCGGGCGCCGGCGGGCGCGGGCCGGGGGTGGCGGGGGCGGCCGGGTACCGGCCGTCGCGCGGTCCGGCCGGCTCCGGCCAGGGCAGGTTGAGCGCGGGCCGGGGCGGGGTCGCCAGCTGCGGGCGGTCGACCCGGGGCGGGCCCGCCGGCTCGGGGCGCTCGCTTCGGGGCGGGCCCGCCGGCTCGGGGCGCTCGCTTCGGGGCGGAGTCGCCGGGTCCGGGCGCTCGCTTCGGGGCGGGCCTGCCGGCTCGGGGCGCCCGCTTCGGGGCGGAGTCGCCGGCTGCGGGCGGTCGACCCGGGGGATGAACGCGGTCGGGTCGTCGCTGCGGTCGCGGTGGCGGCCGTCGCGTTCCCGGGCGTCCTCCGAGGTCACCGGGGGACCGTCGCCGAACGGAGGGCGGTGGAGTCCTCAAACGCCGGCACGGTGACCGTGGAGGCGGACTCGGAGTAACCCAGCTGGTAGTGGTCGACCACGTCCATGAACCACTGCACTCCCTCAGAGGCGGCGAGCGCCCGCCGGAGGGCAGCGGGATCGCCGATTGCCACGATCTTGAACGGAGGGGAGTACACCCGACCATGCAGCAGCAGGGTGTTACCGACGCAGCGTACCGCGCTGGTGCTGAGCACGCGGACGTTCATGATTGACATTGCCTCGGCGCCGCCGGACCAGAGCGCGTTGACGATCGCCTGCACGTCGCCCTGGTGAATCACCAGGTCGTCGTTGCTGGCCCCCTTGGGCAGCACCTGGGGATGCGGTGCGTCGTTCAGCTCGATGGTCAGGCCCGGCCCGGTCAGCGCGGTGAACCCGGCGGCCTGCCGGCTGGCGGCGGCCCGGTCCCGTTGGGCCTTGATCGGGCCGTCGGTGTCGGCCAGCGTGGCGGTCTGGTCCTCGACCTCGGCGCGCAGCCGGGCGGCCTTCTCCTCGCTCTCGGCCACCTGCTCGCGCCGGTCCTCGATCAACTGGGTGAGCTGCGGCCGGCGATCCTCCCGCAGCGAGGTGCCGCCCGCGGTGGTCGCGGTGGTGGTGAAGAGCAGGCCCGCCGCGGCGGCGATCACGGGAACGCCGATCGACCACCCCGGGCGGCGCTGCCGCGGCCGCCGGGGCAGCAGGCCGGCGACCGCCCGCCGGAGGACCTTCTGCCAGGAGGCTGCGCCGGACGTGTACTCCACCGGGCGTTCCCTTTCCCGTCGTTTCTTCCGACCCGCGACGACGCGGACCGGCCTGTTCGACCCGAAAAGTCCCCCTCTTTTCGGTCACTCCGTGCACCGGCCTGACCCCATTCGTGGCCTGGAGAGCCCGTCCGGACTACGCTAGCTGTCGAACATTATTGGCCATGGACCGTCGCCCCCGCGCCCGGTTGTCAGGCCGGACGAGGTCGTACCCCCCTCTGGAGAGCGTCGTGCCCAAGTCTCAGGTCCGCAAGAAGAAGGTGTACACCCCGCCGACGGACGTGCGTCCGACGGCGACGGCGGCGACGCGCAAGCCTAGCCCGATCTGGCTGCCGATCACCGCCGTCGCGCTGATCGTCGCGGGCATCGGCTGGCTGGTCGTGTACTACCTCTCCGAGCAGGCGTACCCCGTCGCGACCTGGGGTTACTGGAACCTCGCGGTCGGCTTCGGCGCCATGGTCGCCTCGCTGGTGCTGCTCTCCCGCTGGCGCTGACCCGGCCGATCCGGCCCGGCTCCCCGGCTCGGCGGTCACCGCCCGGCGTGCGCTGACGGCGCGCGACGGCCGGAGGCCGCACCGGGGGTCGGCCGCTGCCCTTCGCCGCGCCGGCCGCTCCCCGTGGACCGGTTCGGCGGCGTCCGGGGGCCCGGCGTACGTCACGCCGGGCCGCCCCTGACCGGCGCGGCCCGCCCGCTGCCCCTAAGGTGTCGACAGGGCGGCGTGGCCGGTGCGAGATGACTCACGTTACTGCTGGGTAACCTTGCGCGTAGGCTGCACTGCATGACCGAGCGGAGCGAGGTCATCGGCCGGTCGGGCCAGGGCGGTAGCGGCGGGACGCCGGACGCGCCGTGAACCGTCCCGGTCGCCGAGCCGCTCGACCAGGCAGCAGACCGGGAGGCCAACTCGATGGGCAGCGTCCAGATCGTCACCACGATCCTCGCGGCCGCCATCACCGCCGTGGCGGTGTGGCTCGCGGTGCGCGCGGTCATGAAGATGACCGCCGTCATCCGGCTCGGGCAGCCCGCGCCGGAACGCTTCGGCGACAAGGGCGCGCGTACGAAGAAGATGCTGGTGGAGACCGCCGGCCACACCCGCATGCTGAAGTGGAGCGTGGTCGGGGCCGCCCACTGGTTCGTGATGGTCGGCTTCATCGTGCTGTCGCTGCTGGTGCTCGAGGCGTACTTCGAGGTGGTCACCCCGGGCGGCGGTCTGCCGATCATCGGCCACTGGACGATCTTCGGGCTGGCCACCGAGTGGATCGGCATCCTGGGCCTGGCCGGCATCCTGGTGCTGATGGCGATCCGGCTGCGCAACCGGCCGACCCGCCCCGGCGGCCGCTCCCGGTTCACCGGCTCGACCATGTGGCAGGGCTACTTCGTCGAGTGGGTCGTCCTGCTGGTGCTGATCTTCGGCTTCATCATCCGCGGCTTCAAGGTCGCCACCGACCACTTCGAGTACCCGGTCTGGGCCACCCCGCTCAGCCACGCGGTCGGCGCGGCGCTCCCGGCCTGGACGGCCGGGGTCAGCGTGGCCGCCGTCATCAAGATCGCCATCTCGATGACCTGGCTCATCGTGATCTCGCTGAACGTCACCATGGGTGTCGCCTGGCACCGCTTCCTGGCGTTCCCCAACATCTTCTTCAAGCGCGACCCGGAGAAGCCGGCCGGCTCCGGCCTGGGCCCGCTGCGCCCGATGACGAGCGGGGGCAAGCCGCTCGACTTCGAGGAGGCCGACCCGGAGAAGGACCAGTTCGGCGTCGCCCAGGTCGAGCAGTTCAGCTGGAAGGGCCTGCTGGACTTCAGCACCTGCACCGAGTGCGGCCGCTGCCAGTCGCAGTGCCCGGCCTGGAACACCGGCAAGCCGCTGTCGCCGAAGCTGCTCGTGCTGAGCCTGCGCGACCACGCGTACGCCAAGGCGCCCTACCTGCTGGCCGGCGGAGGCAAGGACCTGACCGGCGAGGAGAAGGCGACGCAGGAGCAACTCGCCGGGGTCGACGTGCTGGCCATGGCCGAGGCCGACCGGCCGCTGATCGGCACCGCCGAGGAGGGCGGCGTCATCGACCCGGACGTGCTCTGGTCCTGCACCACCTGCGGCGCCTGCGTCGAGCAGTGCCCGGTGGACATCGAGCACGTCGACCACATCGTCGACATGCGCCGCTACCAGGTGCTGATCGAGTCGAGCTTCCCGTCCGAGGCCGGCGTCATGCTCCGCAACCTGGAGAACAAGGGCAACCCGTGGGGCGCCCCGCAGAACACCCGCGAGGACTGGACCAAGGGCCTCGGCTTCGAGGTGCCGCGGGTCGGCGAGGTCGACGACTTCGAGTACCTGTTCTGGGTCGGCTGCGCCGGCGCGTTCGAGGACCGGGCCAAGAAGACCACCCGCGCGGTGGCCACGCTGCTCAACGAGGCCGGCGTCTCCTTCGCCATCCTCGGCGAGGGCGAGACCTGCTCCGGTGACCCGGCGCGCCGGATCGGCAACGAGTTCGTCTTCCAGATGCTGGCCCAGCAGAACGTCGAGACGCTGAACGAGGCGTTCGACGGCCGGGAGAAGAGCAAGCGCAAGATCGTCGCTACCTGCCCGCACTGCTTCAACACCCTGGGCAACGAGTACGGCCAGCTCGGCGGCGAGTTCGAGGTGGTGCACCACACCCAGCTGCTGGCCCACCTGGTCAGCGCCGGCAAGCTCACCCCGGTGCAGCCGGTGGCCGGCGGCGTGACCTACCACGACCCGTGCTACCTGGGCCGGCACAACCGGATCTTCGCCGCCCCGCGTGAGGTGCTCGGCGACTCCATCCAGGGCGAGCTGACCGAGATGCCGCGCAACAGCGAGCGCTCCTTCTGCTGCGGCGCCGGCGGTGCCCGGATGTGGATGGAGGAGAAGATCGGCAAGCGGATCAACGTGGACCGGGTCGAGGAGGCCATGTCCACCGGGGCGAAGACGATCGCGGTCGGCTGCCCGTTCTGCTCGACGATGCTGAACGACGGCGTGAACGGCAAGGGCGCGGGCGAGCAGGTCGAGGTGATCGACGTGGCGAGCGTGCTGCTGCGCTCGGTCAAGCCGGAGGCCCCGGCCGGTGAGCCGGAGGTCGCGCCGGCCGCGAGCTGAGGCGTACCCCGGCAGGAGCCGGACCACGACGGCGGCGGCACCCGTGCGGTGCCGCCGCCGTCGCGTTCAGCTGACCGCGGTGGTGATGATGGCGGCGGTCCCGGCCGTGGTGGCCACCACCAGCGCGGCCTGCGTCTCCTCGATGGCCTTCTTGGCGGCGGCCGACGCCCAGTCGCCCGCCGCGATCTCGTCGATCCGCGCCTTGACCCGTTCCTTCGGCAGCTCGCGGAAGATCTTGCGGTCCAGGCCGACCGCGCGGGTCAGCGTCAGCAGCGCGGCGGTCCGGGCGTCGACCGGGCCGTCGCCGGTGAGCGCCGCCGCCATCCGCTCCCGGGCCGCCGTCTCCACCGCCGGCTCCGCGCCGGTCGGCGAGGGATAGCGGGTACGCGGGAAGACCAGCAGCACCCGGTCGGACTGCCGGCGCAGCACCCCGGCGTCCACCAGCCCGTCGAGCACCCGGTCCAGCAGGCCCTTGGCGAGCCTGCCGATCCAGTCCTGCGGCTTACGGGCCCGCCCGGACCCGACCGCCGCCAGCGCCTCGTCCAGCAGCGGTACGCCGGTCGGGGCGGGATCGGTCACCACGACCCGCTTGTCCGCCACCTCCACGCGGCCGGCGAGCGCCAGCTCCAGCAGCACCGCACCGGCGAGGCCGTAGTCGAGGTGCGGACGGCCGAGCCGGTTGACGCCGTTGTCGTCGTACGCGAGCAGGACCAGTTCATCGGTGAGCAGCAGACCGTCCATGAACACCACGCTACGGGGGACGCACCATCGGCGCTCCCGTGCCACAATCACGCCCATCAACGGCCCGCTGGTAACCACGCTGCTGCCGCTGGTCGGCTTCGTCCTGCTGACCGCCGGCAACGCGTTCTTCGTGGCAGCCGAATTCGCCCTGGTCACCGTCGACCGGGCGGAGATCGACCGGCGGGTCGGCGAGGGCGACGCCCGGGCCGCCACGGTCCGCCAAGCGCTGCGCGAGCTCTCCTTCCAGCTCTCCGGCGCGCAGCTCGGCATCACCATCACGGCGCTGCTCACCGGCTACCTGGCCGAGCCGGCGCTGGCCCGGCTCTTCGCCCCGCTGCTGGGCACCTCCGGCGGGGCGGAGCGGTTCCGCGGGCTGCTGGCCCTGGCGCTGGCCACCCTGATCTCGATGCTCTTCGGCGAGCTGGTGCCGAAGAACCTGGCGCTGGCCCGGCCGATGCCCACGGCGCTCTCCACGGCCGGCCCGATGCGTACCTTCTCCCGCGCCTGCGGCTGGCTGATCCGGCTGCTGAACAACTCGGCGAACCGGCTGGTCCGCCGGCTCGGCGTGGAGCCGCAGGAGGAGCTGGCCAGCGCCCGGTCCCCGGAGGAGCTGGGGCTGTTGGCCGCCATTTCGGCGCGGGCCGGTGCGCTGCCGCCGGACACCGCCATGCTGCTGCGGCGCACCATCCGCTTCGGCGACAAGCGGGCCGCCGAGGCGATGACCCCCCGGGTGGACGTGATCGCGCTGCGGGCCACCGCCACCGTGGCCGAGCTGCTGGAGGAGTCCCGGCAGACCGGCCGGACCCGGTTCCCGGTCTACGAGGAGACGCTGGACCTGGTCACCGGGGTCGCCGGGGTGCCGGACGCGCTCGGTGTGCCGCTGGATCGGCGGGCCGCCACCTCGGTCGCCGCGGTGGCCCGGGAGCCGGTGTACGTGCCGGAGAGCCTGGACCTGGACGGGGTGCTGGCCGCGCTCAAGGACGCCGGCGCGGACCTGGCCATCGTGGTGGACGAGTACGGCGGCACGGACGGCGTGGTGACGGTGGAGGACCTGGTCGAGGAGCTGGTCGGCGAGATCGCCGACGAGTTCGACCCGGACGCGGTGGACGACCTGGGGCCGGGCGAGCTGACCGTGCCCGGCGGCGAGCGGACCGTGCTGGTGGACGGGGTGCTCCGCTCGGACGAGCTGGTCGAGCAGACCGGCTTCCGGCTGCCCGAGGGGCCGTACGCGACGCTCGCCGGGTTCCTGCTGGCCCGGCTGGGACACATTCCGGTGCCGGGCGAGACGGTCGAGGAGAGCGGCTACGAGTTCACCGTGGTCGAGGTCGACCGGCACCGGATCGAGCAGGTCCGGGTGGTCCGCCCCGAGGAGCCCGACGACGGTGCGTGACCTGCTGATCGCCGTCCTGCTGCTGCTCGGCAACGCCTTCTTCGTCGGCAGCGAGTTCGCCCTGATCGCGTCCCGCCGTACGGTGATCGAACCGCTCGCGGCGGGGTCGAAGCGGGCGCGCTGGGCGCTCGCCGCGATGAACCAGATCCCGCTGATGATCGCCGGCGCGCAGCTCGGCATCACGGTCTGCTCGCTCGGTCTCGGCGCGATCGCCGAGCCGGCCCTGGCCCACCTGGTGGAGACGCCGTTCGAGGCGCTCGGCCTGCCCGCCTCGGCGGTGCACCCGGTGGCGTTCGTGCTCGCCCTCGGCCTGGTGGTCTTCCTGCACACCGTGGTCGGCGAGATGGTGCCGAAGAACATCACCCTGGCCGGCCCGGAGCCGTCGGCGCTCTGGCTCGGGCCGGCCATGCTCGCTTTCTGCCTGGCCACCAAGCCGCTGCTGCTGGCGATGAAGTGGTCGGCCCGGCAGGTGCTGTGGCTGTGGCGGGTCGAGGCGACCGACGCGGTGAAGACCGTGTTCACCGCGGAGGAGCTGGCCGGCCTGGTGTCCCAGGCGCGGACCGAGGGGCTGCTGGACGCCGAG
Source organism: Micromonospora sp. NPDC050495 (assembly GCF_040655175.1). Taxonomy (NCBI): domain Bacteria; kingdom Bacillati; phylum Actinomycetota; class Actinomycetes; order Micromonosporales; family Micromonosporaceae; genus Micromonospora; species Micromonospora sp. NPDC050495. Next base: position 92,295 of record NZ_JBFAJK010000001.1, read on the forward strand.
GAGCACGCCCGGATCACCGGGGCACTGGCCCTGCACAGCCGGACCGCGGCCGACGCGCTGCAACCCTGGTCGACGGTGACCACGGTGGCCGAGGACGTCTCACCGGCCTCGCTGGAGGTGCTGGCGACGCGTACCGGCCGGTCCCGGTTCCCGGTGGTGCAGCGGGCGACCCGCCGGGTGCTCGGCTTCGTGCACGTCAAGGACGTGCTCGGGTACGCGGGGGCGAGCCGCCGGGCGCCCGTGCCGGCCGAGGTCTACCGGCCGCTGGCGGTGGTGCCGCCGGACCGTACGCTCGCGGATCTGCTGCTCTCCATGCGCCGGGAGCGCCGGCACATGGTGCTGGTGAGCGACGGCCGCCGGCCCCTGGGGGTCGTGACGCTCGACGATGTATTGACGGCGATCGTTGGCAAGTGAACGAATACCCTTGGTGTGCAAGCGGTTGCGCAGACGTGATTGAACGAAGCTCCGCCTTGATTCCACCCCGGCACGTTCCCTATCGTGGGGCACCGACCGCTGTGGGTCGTCTGCCCCCGACCTTCCCTCTCACGGGGCGCCCGGCGGTCGGTTGCAAAGGAGTCCGTGCCGGTGGCAACCATGCCCCCTTATCGTCACGCCCCGAGCCAGCCAACCGGCCGACCGGTCGGCACCCGCCGGGTCGTACGCCGTCTCCTCACCCTGGTCGCCGCGGTCGCGGTCGGCGCCGGGCTGCTGGCGGCTCCGGCGCACGCGGCGCCCTCGGTGGACGAGATCGACGCGCAGATCGACAAGCAGTGGGAGAAGCTCGAACCCACCATCGAGCAGTTCAACAAGGTCCGGTCCCAGCTCAAGGCCAACCAGAAGAAGTCGGCCGACCTGCAGAAGAAGATGGTGCCGCTGGAGCTGGAGTCGGCGCTGGCGATGAACAAGGTCGGCGACATCGCCTCGCGCTACTACATGCAGGGCCCGTCGCAGGAGATGGGCGCGCTGCTGGTGAGCACCAAGCCCGGTACCCTCGCCGAGCAACTGGTCATCCTCGACCGGCTCGCCCAGGAGCAGCACCGCCAGATCGCCGGCGTGCTCGCCGTGCGCGACAAGTACAACGCGCAGAAGCAGAAGCTGGATCAGCTGATCGCCACCGAGAAGAAGCAGCAGGCCGACCTGTCCGCGAAGCGGAAGCAGATCGACGCCGAGATCAAGCGGCTGACGAAGATGCTGCCGGTGACCTCGATCCGGCCGGCGGGCTGCCCGAAGATCGACGGGGTGGTCAGCAGCGCCGCGCGTACCGCGATCAAGACCGCCTGCGCCCAGGTCGGTGACCCGTACGTCTGGGGTGCCACCGGCCCGAACTCGTTCGACTGCTCCGGTCTCACCCAGTACGCGTACAAGGCGGCGGGCATCTCGCTCACCCACTTCACCGGCGCGCAGTGGAACGAGGGCCGCCACGTGTCCCGCTCCGACGCCAGGCCCGGTGACCTCGTCTTCTTCGGCAGCGACCTGCACCACGTCGGGCTCTATCTCGGCAACGGGGTGATGGTGCACGCCCCACGGACGGGCAAACCGGTCCAGGTGTCGAGCATCAGCACGATGCCGATCGCCGGCTTCGTCCGGGTGTACTGACCCGAGTTCTTCCGGCCACGCGAAGGCCCCCGGTCCAGGCGGACCGGGGGCCTTCGTTCGTATCGGCGGGAGTTACATCGGCGCGCCGACCGCGCCCGGCAGGATCAGCACGTCGTCGAGGTTGACGAACATGATCCGGTGGCCGAACTGGACCTGCACGTACTTGTTCTCGCCCCGGACGACCGTCCAGTCACCCGGCGCGGAGCCGTCGAAGGTGACGGCCCGGTAGTACTCGCCCGGCAGCACGCCACCGACCGCGTACCGCTGGCCCGCCGCGAAGGTGTACTGCAGCGGCGCGATGGTCTGGTACGGCACGCCGGCCGGGTACGCCGCCTGCTCCGGGTAGGCCCGCCCGTAGACCGGGATGGTGGCCTTGCCCGGCTTCGGGGCCACCACGAAGCCGTTCGCCCACTTGGCGGTCGGTGCGGAGGCCGGGTTCCAGAACCAGGCCTTCTGGCCGAGGTACCAGATCGCCGTCCAGTCGCCCTGGATGCCGGCGAGGGCGTACGTCTGACCGGCGGACGCGCGGGCGCCGTGGTCGGAGATGTACATGGTGTCCGGGGTGCCGTTCGGGCGCAGCCCGAGGTCGTTCACCAGCGGCGCGTCCGGGCTGGGCGCGGTGCGCAGGATGACCGAGGACGAGCCGCGCAGCGGGCAGGGCACGGCCGGCGGGGTCGGCTTCGGCACCCCGGGCGGCTGCTGGTTGCAACCGGTGAACGCCGGCTGGTTGGTGGCGTAGTCCGGGTCGATGGTGACCAGGCCGGTGTGCGGCGTGCCGGTGCCCCGGAACGGCGCCTTCATCAGGTCGAAGTAGTGCGACCAGTCCCAGTACGGACCCGGGTCCCAGTGCATCCCGGCGACGTTGCCGGGCAGGATGCCGGGCACGTTGTCGTGCCCGATGATGTGCTGCCGGTCCAGCGGGATCTGGAAGCGCAGGGCCAGGTGGCGGACCAGCTTGGCCGAGGCCCGGTACATCGCCTCGGTGTACCAGGTGCCGTGACCGGCGAAGCCCTCGTGCTCGATGCCGATGGACTTGGCGTTGACGTACCAGTTGCCGGCGTGCCAGCCGACGTTCTTGGCCTTGATGTGCTGGGCCACGTAGCCGTCCACCGAGCGCAGCGTGTAGTGCCAGCCGAGGTAGGTCGGGTCCTGCACCAGCTTCACGCTCGGGCCGAAGTAGCCCTCGGTGTCGTGGATGACGATGTATTCGATCTTCTGCTGGGCCGGCCGGTTGGCGAGGTCGTAGTTGCCGTAGTCGCCGGCGCCCGGGCCGTACTGCTCGTAGGGGGCTGGGATCCACTCGCAGGCGAGCCGGACCGGGCACTCCAGCCCGTCCGGCCGCTCGGCGCGGCGCAGCCCCAGCTTGTGCAGGCTGGACTCGTCGGGTGTCAGCGCGGTGGCGGCGAGGGTCACCCGCTGGCCGTCGTCGGTGGTCCGGCTGGCGCCCTGGCCGAGTTGGTCGTAGACCTCGTCGGCGAAGGCCGCCGCGGCGTCCTCGGTGTCCGCGCCGGAGTAGCGGGCCACCGCGCCGTACCAGGCCGCCGGGTCGCTGCCGGCGCCGACCGGCCCACCAAGTGCCTTCTGGTACGAGGCCAGCAGCGCCGCCCCGCCCCGGATGTTGGCGGCGGCGTCGGTGCGCAGCGTCTCCTCGGCGAGGCCGGTGAGCGCCGCGGCGGTGTCGAGCGTCTGCAGGGATGCCCGGGGCAGCACGTCGCCGGTGGGCGCGGCGGCGGTGGCCGGGTCGAGGGTGAGCGGGCGGGAGTCGTCGCCGCGCGGGTCCTCGTTCTCGTCCACGTGCGCGCTGGACGGGGTGGAGGCGACCTGCTCGGCGTCGGTCAGGTGCATCGGCCCGTAGCCGCCGCTGGTGCTGGGCTGGCCCGGGTGGGTGTCCCAGCGGGACTCCAGATATGAGACGCCGAGCAGGACGCTCTGCGGCACGCCGTACGTGTCGGCCGCGGCGGCGTACTGCTGCTGCCGGTCGCTGGTGTCGGTGTCGGCCGGCGCGGCGGAGACCGGGCCGGTGGTGGCGAGGGCGGTGGCTGCCGCGACGGCCGCGGCCAGCAGTATCCGTCTGCCCGACGGTGGGGGTGAGAGGTGCATCGAACCTCCAGACAGGGATGGGGGTCACTGCGTCCTCACCCTCACTCCGGACCCGGTCCGTGGTCAATACCTTTCCCTCAGGTAATCCACACTGAAAAAATTCTTCGGGTGACCGGCCAATTACGTACGGAGTGTCACGGCGTCTCGGGTTGCGGATTGATAACGGCGATCTCTACTCTGGTCAATCGTCGGCCGCGAGTCTCATCGCCCAACCCGGACGGTGACGGTCGGACACCGCCGAGTCGCCTCCGGGCGAGCCGGGGAACCAGGTAACCGGGGTGAATCCGCAGCCACGCTGCGGTAGGGCGGCTCCCTTCCCGCCCGAACCCGTCAGCTAACCCGGTAGGCGGTCGGACAGAAGGAGTACGGAGCCCGGTGGCACACCATGCCCCGCGGCCACCGTCGATCCGGTCGGACGACCGGTCGACGGCTGCGCCGCGTTCACGCTGGTCCCGCTGCACCACCGCCCTCGCCGCCCTGGCCGGCACCGCCGTCATCCTGACCGGCGGCGCCACGGCGGCCCATGCCGACCCCTCGGTCGCCGAGATCGAAGCCCAGATCGACCGGGACTGGAACAAGCTCGAACCGATCATCGAACAGGTCAACGCCACCCGCGAGGACCTCGCCGCCAAGCGCGCGCAGGCCGCCGCGCTGGCCAAGCAGATCGCCCCGTTGCAGGCCCAGGTCGACCGTGCCCTCGGGCAGGTCGGTGGGCTGGCCGCCAACGCGTACAAGGGCGACACCATCTCCACCGTGAACGCGCTGCTGGGCAGCCGCTCGCCGGGTGAGGTGGTCGACAGCCTGGAAATGCTCGACCGCTTCGCGCACCGCCAGCAGCAGCAGGTGCAGGCCGTCGCCGACCTGCGCGACCAGTTGGCCGCCAAGAAGCGGCCGCTGGACGAGATGATCACCAAGCTGGCCCGCACCGAGGCCCAGCTTGCCGCGAAGAAGAAGCAGATCGACGCCGAGATCGTCCGGCTGCAGAAGCTGCGGCTGAAGGTCTACGGCAACGGCGGCGGCGGTCCGCTGCGCCCGGCGCCCTGCCCCGCCGGCTACCCGGGTGGCCCCGCCGGGGTGGCGGTCAAGTTCGCCTGCGCCCAGATCGGCAAGATCTACGTCTGGGGTACCGCCGGCCCGGACCACTACGACTGCTCCGGCCTCACCATGGCGGCCTGGGCCAAGGCCGGCGTCTCGCTGCCGCACAACGCCCGCCAGCAGCACGACGTCACCGCCCGGGTGAGCCGCAGCCAGCTGCGCGCCGGCGACCTGGTCTTCTACTACAGCGACCTGCACCACGTCGGGATGTACGTGGGCAACGGCTGGGTGGTGCACGCCTCCCAGTCCGGCAAGCCCATCACCATGAAACGCGTCGACGACGGCCAGATCAACAGCTACGGCCGCCCCGGCTGAGGGGTGCGGCGGGGCCCCTTCCTGACGCCTTCGGCGCGGGTGGGGGCCCGGCCGGCGCCGGCGGTGCGGTCAGCGGGTCGGCCAGACCCGCCAGTTCTGCCAGGATCGGCTCGGGGTCGGCCCGCGCTGCCCCTGGTAGCGCGATCCGTACACCGCCGAGCCGTACGGGTGCTCGGCCGGCGAGGAGAGCCGGAAGATGCAGAGCTGGCCGATCTTCATGCCGGGCCAGAGGGTGATCGGCAGGTTCGCCACGTTGGAGAGCTCCAGCGTGACGTGTCCGGAGAAGCCCGGGTCGATGAAGCCCGCCGTCGAGTGGGTGAGCAGCCCGAGCCGGCCCAGGCTGGACTTCCCCTCCAGTCGGCCGGCGAGCTGGTCGCCGAGCGAGATGACCTCGAGCGTCGAGGCGAGCACGAACTCGCCCGGATGCAGCACGAACGGCTCACCCTCGGGCACCTCCACCATCGACGTCAGGTCGTCCTGCTGGATCGACGGGTCGATGTGCGTGTAGAGGTGGTTGTTGAACACCCGGAAGAGCCGGTCCAGGCGTACGTCGATGCTGGACGGTTGCACCAGCGTGGGCTCGAACGGCTCCAACGCCAGCGTGCCTGCCTTGATCTCGGAGACCAGATCCCGGTCGGAGAGCAGCATCGGAACACCTTAGCGACCCGTACGGGTGACCTGCGTGTCGGACTACATCTTCGTACACCTGTTCGATAGAATGTCCGCATGGCTTCCTGGTCCGAATTCGCCGCCGACGAGCCCCGCCTCGCCGACGAGATCCGCCTTCTCCTGCAGCAGTACGGGCCGGGTTTCGGCTACCTCGCCACCGTCCGCGCCGACGGTGGGCCGCGGGTCCACCCGGTCTCCCCGGTGATCACCGACGACGGGCTCTACTGCTTCGTCATCGACTCGCCCAAGCGCCGCGACCTCGAACGCGACGGTCGCTACGCGCTGCACTCCTTCCCGCCGGAGGAGAGCGACGACGAGGCGTACGTGGCCGGCCGGGCCCGCGTGGTGGACGACCCGGCGACCGTGGCCCGGCTGGCCGCCCTCGGCCGGGCCGCCCCGCAGGTCGACTGGCGGCTCTTCGAGTTCAGCGTCGACGTGGCGATGCTGACCCGGCGCGACCAGGCGAGCCCGCCGAGCGCCGGCCGGCCGCAGGTGCGGGTCTGGCTCGACCCGACGGCCGCGCGCCCGGCCCGCCGTACCGTCGTCGCGGCCGAGGGTCGGCGCGGCCGGCACGGCTTCGACACCCGCCGCTCGGCCGCCTGACCCCCGACACGCCGGTGCCGGCCCCGTCCGAGGACGGAGCCGGCATCGGCGTGTGGTGTGGGAGTGGTCAGGCCGCGCGGTAGGCGTTCCACGCGGTCAGCATCCGGCTCGCCTGGCCAGCGGTGAACTGGTACATGCACGAGTCGTAGGTGTAGTCCATAAAGTTGGTGATCGGGTCCTTGCCGGTGGCGGTGCAGGTGTCCCGGCCGGTCGGGCACTCGAAGGCCGGCGAGGCCTCGACCGGGGTGTCGGAGACGCTGTCACCCGAGCCCGAGCAGCCGCCCTGGAAGGTGTGGTAGAGGTTCAGCCAGTGGCCCACCTCGTGGGTGCCGGTGTCGCCCTGGTTGTAGTTGGTGGCGGTGCCGCCCGGCAGCGACTCGCTCAGCGCGACCACGCCGTCCATGCTGTTCAGCTTCCGCTGCGGGAAGGTGGCCCAGCCGAGCAGGTCGTCGCTCAGCTCGCCCAGGTAGAGGTTGAGCGTGTTCTTGCCGCCCTCGCGCAGCGAGGTCTTCATCTGCCGCTCCGCCGAGGAGCCCTCGACGATCGGGTACCACGCGGCGTTGGTGACGTGGTGCACCTTGGTGAGCTGGAAGCTGAAGGCGGTCGCGGCGCCGCCGGTGCCCCCGCTGTACGCCGTGTTCAGCACGGAGATCTGCTGGGTCACCATCGAGTCCGGGATGTTGCCTCCGGCCCGGGTGCTGTCCCGCTGGATGACGTGCACGACGACCGGGATGGTCACGGTGGCCAGCGGGGTGGCCGCGGCGCCGGTCCGGAAGTTGGCCCGCTCGCGCAGCGCGGCGGCGAGGTCGGCCTCGCGGTCACGGACCTGCTTGGCGGTCAGCTCGTTCGGGTCCAGTTTGGCGTGCCCACCCTTGGCGACGCGGGCGTTCGAGTGCGAGTCGGCCGGCTCGGCGCAGGAGCCGGACGGGGCGGCCGAGAAGGCCGAAGCTGCGGGGACGACGCCGACCGCGGCGGTGCTGAGCAGCAGCGCGAGGGTCGTCGACGCGACGCCGGCGGTACGCCGGGTCAGCAGGTTGGGACGAAGGCCCATGAGCCCACCTCTTTCTGGCGGCATGACAGGGGGTATGTCACGCCGTGTCGGAGAACGTGGAGGAGACGTTACAACCGATCGACGGATTTGAGAATGACCATATGTTGCCGTGGGGCAACTTCTTGCTGCGCCGCACCTGGCCGGGCGTTGCGGGACGATGTCGGGACGGTTGCCGGACCGGCGTGCCGCCGCCACCGGGGTACCTGGGTGCACGGGGGAGGTGACCTCAGGTACAGTGGTGCCGCCTGCGGGTGTAGTTCAATGGCAGAACATCAGCTTCCCAAGCTGACAGTGCGGGTTCGATTCCCGTCACCCGCTCCACGCGAAAGGCCCTGGTCAGGACGTCGGTCCTGGCCAGGGCCTTCGACGTTGCTGGGGCCGGCAGCGCCCGGCGCTCACCGCCTGGGCGACGGCCCGATCCGCCGCGCCGGAGACTGGATCGACTTTGGCCACGACGATGCGGGCGATCCCAAATGGTCGGATCAAGCTACGGCCTTCTACGTCGCGATTGCGCCGTTCGTTCGCTCGGGAGTCGTCCATATCGAGGGCGAAGACGGTGCCCGCTGGTCCTATTCCTATGCTGAGGGGCAGGTCGCTCAACAGGGTTGGAACGGTTGGGATGGATCCATCGAGCCGTTTGGCGAGTATGTGGAGCACCTGTTGCCCGACCAACTGTAGGCGTCAGCGGCGGCCCCTTCGGGGTCGAGAGTCATGAGCTGGTTGCGACGATCCCGCAGTGCCTACGCGGTCGACGGTGTCGAGCCGTGGCGCAGCAGCGGCGGCTGGGACATCTTCGACGGCGACGCTCTGGCCTGGCTGCCCACGGTTGCCGAGGCCGCCGCGCGCCTGCCACAGGACCCCGCACTGAAGGACCTGCCCGACTACCTGGCGGTCGGCACGAAGAACGGCCGGGAGTGGACCCTCAGCTTCGAGGACGGCATGCTCATCGCCTTCGACCTCTCACATCCCGGCACTGACGTCTTCGAGCGGATGCTGTCGGCCGCGTCGTTTACCGGGTCGGTCGAACGCGTCGACCGCGAGGTTTTCCTGTTCACCACGACCGAGGTGCTCACTGCCGACGTTGTGCTGGCGCACTGCGTCGACGTCTGCGGTGAGGTCTTCCGCAGGCTCGGCGCTCCACCGCCGGCTTAGGGCGTGAATCACCGTATTGCTGGCGCCGATCTTCTGGTCCGTACGCACCGCGTCGGGCGATGGCACGGTGACCCACAGGACCCGGTTACGTCGAGGCCGGGTTTAGGAGATTGCACTCGGGCCGGTCGTGCCCGTCACCCGCCACCCGGTACCGGGTCCGTTCTGCACCACGTAGGTCAGCCAGGTGGCGCCGAGGCAGGCGACAAAGCCGCTGAGCGGGACCTGCGCCTTCTGGCCGTCGCCGGTCACCGTGCCCAGCGTGATCAGGATGCCGCCGTCCTTGACCTGTGAGCAGCCGTCCTTCGTCTCGGTCACTGCGTTCCTGTCGTCGATGAAAGTCACCTGTGCCACCGCCGCCAGGGAGGCCGTTACCTGCTGCTGGATGCTCGGGGCGATGAGAGTGCCCCGCTCGTGCTTCCCGCGAGGATCTCCCGCGTCCGGATGGGCCTGATCGAGCACGTAGACGGTCTTGAAGGTCTGCGCGGGGAAGGAGTTCTCCGCAGGCGTGCCGAGATACCTGCGCAACACCTCTGCGTAGACCTCGGCCTCCTTGGCACCGGCCGGCCGGTCGCCAACCGGAGCCACGCTGACCGGCGAGCTGGTCACCGCCGTACCGGCGGACGTGTCGCGGGCGCAGCCCGCAGCGCTGCCCGCGATACCGGTGAGCATTCCGGCGACAACCACGACGACCACCTTGCGATGCATCCAGCGCCCTCCCGACCGTGAAACCGTCGGCTCTCTGACGGGGATCGTCACGTCGCGGTTCCCGCTGTGCCGCCAACCGCACTGATCTTTCGCGCTGCCGTTACGGGGAGCGGTCCGCGTCCAGTCCGCGAGAGGCCCACGGACGGTGCGGGCGGCGGTGGGGCGCTTCGCCGGCCGGTGCGGAGGCCGCGTAGGAGGCGAGCAGGGCGAGCTTGTCGGCGCTGTCCGTGCCCGGGTCGGGGTGGAAGACGGCAAGGGCGAGGGTCTGCGCGGTGTCGCCGACGATGAGCTTCGTGCGGTTGAGGGTGAGCGGCCCGACGAGGGGATGATCGATGGCAACCGGCCAGTTCTGCTGGGCCTGGACGTCGTGCCGTGCCCACAGGGTCCGGAACCGTTCGCTGGCCCGGGAGAGCTCCCCGACGAGTTCGACGAACCTGGGGTCGTTGGTGTCGGTCCCGACGGAGCGGCGGAAGCCGGCGACGAGCCGGGCGGTCGTGTCGTCCCAGTCCGGGTAGAGAGCCTGCTCGGCCGGATCGAGGAAGACCGCGCGAAGACGGTTCTCCCCTGGGGCGAGCCGGGGCGAGAGCGCGGTGGCGAGCGGGTTGGCGTCCAGGACGTCGAGGTAGCGGCCCTCGACGAAAGCGGGCAGGTGCAGGGATACCAGGAGCTTCCGGATGCCTTCCGGAACGGTTTCGCGCGGCTGCCGGCGGGCCCGCGCCGGGGACTGTTCGGTGAGGGAGAGCAGGTACGCGGTTCCGGTCGGGTCGAGCCCGAAGACGCGAGCGAGGGCTTCCAGCACCTGCGGCGAGGGATGCCGGTCGCGGCCCTGCTCGAGCCGGAGGTAGTAGTCGGGGCTGATCCCCGCGAGGAGGGCCACTTCCGCCCGGCGCAGGCCCGGCACCCGGCGGTTACCCGTGTCGGGCAGGCCGACCTGATCGGGACGTACCCGGGCGCGGTGGGCGCGCAGGTAGTCGCCGAGCAGGTTCCTGCCGGAGGCCATGTCCTGAGCGTAGATCGCCGGAGCGGGGCTGGTCGTAGCCCTGCGGGGACCACTATGTCGGGGGCATACCCACGGTGACAGCGGTGGGACCACCATTGGTGACAGGCATGCGCTACCGGCTTCCCCACCAGGGGTGCGGGCGCTCTCCACGCCGCGGTGCGGCGGTGAAGGAAGGGAACAACTGTGACTGGGCTGGCAGTGGTGACTGGTGCGTCCTCCGGGATCGGCCGCGAGTACGCGCGCCGGCTGGCGGCGCAGGGTGTGTCACTGATCGCGGTCGGACGCCGGCGGGAGCGACTCGACGAACTGGCGGCCGAGTTCCCCGACGTCACCGTGCAGGCGGTGGTCGCGGACCTGGCGACGCCGGACGGCATCGAGCAGGTGATCGCCGCGGTCGCCGACCAGCCGGTGACGATGCTGGTCAACAACGCCGGTGTGGCGCACTACAAGGCGTTCGTCGAGCTCCCGCCGGAGCAGGCCGCGGAACTGGTCGGGGTGAAGGTGCTCGCGCCGACCCTGCTGACCCGGGCGATCGCCCCCGGCATGGTCGCCCGGGGCACCGGGCGGATCGTCAACGTGTCCGGGATGATCGCGTTCAGCGGCCCGGCGAACCTGGCGCAGGTCCCGCTGCGCCGTGCGGTGTACGCGGCCAGCCTCGCGCACAGCGTCGCCCTGTCGCAGACGCTGCATGCCGAGCTGTCGCCGCACGGGATCCACGTCCAGGCGCTCTGTCCGGGCGTCGTCGCGACCGAGTTCCACGAACGGCAGGGCATGGACCTCAGCGCGGCACCGCGGATGAGCGCGGCCGACGTCGTCACCGCGAGTCTTCGCGGTTTCGAGCTCGGCGAGACCGTCACCGCGCCGGGCGTCGAGCAGAACGACCTCCTGCAGCGGGTGTTCGACGCCGACCTCGCCGCGTTCGGCGGCCAGTCCCCGCAACTGGCAACCCGCTACCGCTCCTGAACGATCGAGCGGCACGGCCCGGCGGACCATCCACGAGGCACCGGGGTGGTGCCGGGCTAGGAAGCGTCAGCCTCGCGGGAGCTGCGCAATGCGCCGACGGCCACCAGTCCCGCGCCGGCGAGCGCGATTGCCCGCTCCACGGCCCACGACACCTGAAGGGAGCCTTCCGGTGACGTGCTGACCGCCACCCCCACCTCCAGGAAGGCCCCACCGGGGGGATGGGCCAGGGACCACCAGCCCGACCACGCCCCGGCGAGGTCCGAGTACGTGCGAGTTGCGTCAAGTGCCAGCAGGAACAACCCCACCGGGAGCAGCCAGCGCCGGTCGGCCCGCCGCCCGGACAGCGCGAGTGCCCCCATGCTCAGGAGGGCAGCGAGCAGCGCCGGCCACACCGTTCCGAGCAGCTCCGGCAGTGGATGACGGCCCAGGTCCCGGGCGGCGCCCAGCCCGAACCAGGCGAAGAGCAGCAGGGTGAGGACTGTCGTTGCCGCCCCCCGCCGTCCGCCCCGCGACGGCAGCGCCAGCACACCGGCCGCGAGACCGAGAACGCCGAGCGCCAGACCCAGCGCGGCCAGCCTTTCCCGGTCGAGCTGCTCCCGCCAGCGCGCCACCATGGACGTCTTCGCCAGCCCTTGGCCGTAGCTCAGCCAGCCTGCGGCATCAACCTGTTCCTGGTACCAGAACAGCCGAAGCGCCGCCACCACGGCAAACAGCCCGACACCGGCGGCGACGGTCCACCTCACCCGGCGCGCGGCTCGGCTCACCAGCACGTAGCCGAGCAGCGCGGCCAGCATGACCAGGCCGAACTGCAGCGAAGCGGCGGTCATGGCGAGCAGCGCCGCCGCAGCCGAGAGCAGACCGGCCACGCCGGACGCGACGAGCAGACCGGACGAAAGACGCATGGCGAGGATCCTGACACTGATCCGGCCCTTCGGGTGGCCCGCCGTCGGCCAGGCTCACGTGGTCAGGCGCGCGGCTCGGCGAGAACCTGGCGGAACATGGCGAGGTAGCGGTGCTGAGCCAGGGACAGTTCGCCAAGCGCATCCTCCGGTCACGAGGCGCGCGGCAGCGTGAGCCACTCCTGCCAGCTGATGTCGCGGCCCAGGTAACGGGGCTGCTGGAAGGGCCAGTCGGCGGTGATCCACCGCGGCACGAACGCGTCGAGGGCGCGCTCCACCTCGCTGCCCGCCAGGTCGTCCACCACCCACCAGGAGATCTCTCCGTCGGCGCCGGTGCGCTCGGGCGGGTCGACGTAGACGCAGCCGAGGATGGCTGTCTCCGCCTCGTCCAGCAGCGCGTAGTTGAACGACTGGTGTGCGGCTATCTCCTGCTCGTGCCGCAGCAGGTCGACGCGGTCCTGCTCATAGGTCATCGTCTCCTCGGGCCAACCCCAGGCTGGGCCGAAGATCTCCCACAGCCGCGCTCGGGAGCCCATCACGGCGGGGTAGTCGATCGCCGTGTCCGCCTCCCGGATCGGCCGCAGGTGCAGCGCGGTGTCGGGCACGGGCACGTGGATGGGGTGGACGAAGTCATCAGGCAGCCAGCTCATCGGGCCGAGGCTACCGGTGGCGGGCGACTAGCTCGGCCAGCCGATCCCGTCGAGGAACTCTTCCACGGCGACCACGACCCGGCCCAGCACGGCGATCGACTCGGTCAGCGGGCCGGGCACGTACATGCCGTGGTCGGCGCCCGCCACCTCCAGCACGTGGGGCGACAGCCGCCGGGCGAGGTCACCGTCCCAGACCTCGTCGGCGGTGCCGCCCACGAGGAGGAACGGCGCGGTCGCCCGACCCGGCGCGTCGGCCACCCGGGGCAGGGTCAGCAGGGGCGTGAGCCACACGGCGGGCAGGGAATCTGTCGGCGGCCATCGCCGCCGCGTTCGTGCCGAGCGGCTTGCCGATCAGCAGGGGGCGCGCCGGGAATGACGACAGCGTCAGCCACGCGGGCGATCCTATCGAGACGTCGACGAGGACAGATCGCGCGCGACCGCGGCGGCCGGGTCGCCGGCGGACGCGAGCCGACGGGACCGACCGGCGTCGCGTCGTACGCCGGCTCGACGGGGTGCGGATAGGGTCCTGCCATGACGACCGTCCCCACCCAGGTCCAGATCAACATGTTCTGCCGCGACGTGGACGCCTGTCTCACCTTCTACACCCGCCTCGGGCTGGTCGAAGCGTTCCGGGCACCGCGTACCGGCCCCGTCGAACACGTCGAGGTCGAGGCTGCCGGGGTGCGGATCGGGCTGACCTCGGCGCGGGTCGCCAACGCTCTCGTGGGTCTCGGGGTGGAGCCGGGCGGCAGCCCGTCGACCGAACTCGTGCTCTGGTGCGAGGACACCGACGCGTACTACGACCGGGCCATGGCGGCGGGTGCCACGAGCGTCGTACCCCCGATGGACTCGCCGGACGGACGGCTGCACTACGCGTGGGTCCGCGACCCCGACGGCCACCAGGTCAAGTTCGTGCAGAAGCGCTGACCGCCCGTAGGGCGCCGGCACCCGCCGGCGGCGAACGCGGCGGCGGGTCGGCCGGCCCCCGCCGCGTACTCCGGCCTGGCCGGCGGGGCGCGGCCGCGCCCCCGCGTGGCAGGATCTGCCGGGTGCGGATCAGGATGCTCGGACCTTTCGAGGTCCGCTCGGACGGCGACGTCCTGGTCGACGTACCGGGGGCCCGGCTGCGCGGTCTGTTGATCGCCCTCGCGCTCGATCCCGGCCGGGTGGTCCCGAAGGCGACGCTCGTCGACTGGATCTGGGGCGAGCACCCGCCGGCCGACGCGACCAACGCCCTGCAACGGCTGGTTTCCCGGCTGCGGAAGGCGCTGCCGGCAGGATCGGTGGAGGGGCAGGCGGACGGCTACCGGTTGGCGGTGGAGCCCGACGCCGTCGACGCCGTGCGGTTCGAACGCCTGATCGGCCGCGCCCGCGCCGACCGGGAGCCGCAACGGGTGCGGCTGCTGCGCGAGGCCGTCGCGTTGTGGCGCGGCACGGCGATGCAGGACGTCGGCCTGCCGGACAGCGCGGCGTTCGACGCGGCGGTCGCCCGGCTCGAAGGGCTGCGCCTGTCGGCCCTGGAGGACCGGTACGACGCGGAGGTCGGCCTCGGTCACGGTGCCGGACTGGTCGCCGAGCTGACCGATCTGGTGGCCGCGCACCCGGTGCGGGAACGGCTGGTCGGGGCGCTGATGCGGGCCCTCGCGGCGGCCGGCCGCGACACCGAGGCGCTGCTGGTGTACCAGCGCGCCCGGGAGGCGCTGGCCGACGCGCTGGGCGTCGACCCCTCCGCGGAGCTGTCGGCCCTGCACGTGGCGCTGCTGCGGGGCGGGTCGGCGCGGGGCCGGGAGGAGGACCGGAAGACGAACCTGCGGGCCGAGCTGACCAGCTTCGTCGGCCGGGATGCCGATCTCGCCGCGGTCCGCGAACTCGTCGCCGAACACCGGCTCACCACCCTGATCGGCCCGGGCGGGTCGGGGAAGACCCGGCTCGCCACGGAGACCGCGCGTACCCTGCTGGACGACCTGCCGGACGGGGTCTGGCTGGTGGAACTGGCGGCGATCGGCGCGGACGGTGACGTGGCGCAGGCGACGCTCGCCGCGCTCGGCCTGCGGGACGCGCTGCTGGGCGACGCGCCGGGGGCGGAGCCGACCGACCGGTTGATCGCCGCGGTCAACGAGCGGGCGATGGTGCTCATCCTCGACAACTGCGAGCACGTGATCGAGTCGGCGGCGGCGTTCGCCCACCGGGTGCTCGGGGAGTGCCGGCGGCTGCGGATCCTGGCGACGAGCCGGGAACCGCTCGGCATCACCGGTGAGGCGCTGTGGCTGGTCGAGCCGCTGGCCCTGCCGGCGGGGGACGCCGGCCCCGGCGAGGTCGAGGTATCTCCCGCGGTCCGGCTGCTGCGGGACCGGGCCGGCGCGGTGCGCAAGGACCTCGCGGTCGACCCGCGGACCCTGCCGACGATGGCCCGCGTCTGCCGGGTGCTGGACGGGATGCCGCTGGCGATCGAACTGGCCGCCGCCCGGCTGCGCACCATGTCCCTCGATCAGCTCGCCCACCGGCTCGACGACCGGTTCCGGCTGCTGACCGGCGGCAGCCGTACCGCGTTGCCCCGGCACCGGACGCTGCGCGCCGTGGTCGACTGGAGCTGGGAGCTGCTGACCGACGCTGAACGGGTGGTCCTGCGCCGGCTCTCGGTGTTCTCCGGCGGGGCCAGCCTGGACGCGGCCGAGCGGGTCTGCGCCGGCGACGGGGTCGAGCCGGAGCAGGTGCTCGAACTGCTCACCGCGCTCGCCGAGAAGTCGCTGCTGGTCGCCGAGCGCGCCAGCGCACCACGCTTCCGGATGCTCGGCACCATCAAGGAGTACGCCGGGCAGCGGCTCGCGGCGGCGGGCGAATCGGACCTGGCCCGCCGGGCGCACCTCGCCTACTTCACCGAACTCGCCGAGACCGCCGAGCCGCATCTCCGCCGCGCCGAGCAGCTCGCCTGGCTCGCCACGCTCGGCGCCGAGCACGACAACATCAGTGCCGCGATGCGCGGTGCGCTCGCCGCCGGCGAGGCGCAGGCGGCGATGCGGCTCGGGGCCGGCGCCGGCTGGTACTGGTGGCTCAGCGGGCACAAGGCCGAAGGCATCGAGCTGATCATCGCGGCCACCGAGACGCCCGGTGCGGTGACCGACGAGGTCCGGGCCATCGTGTACGCGCTCATGGTGCTCTTCGCGAGCGCCGGGCGGGGGGACGAACACCACGCGGCGGAGTGGATCCACCAGGCGTACCGGTACAGCCGGCGCAGCGGGTCCGGCAACCCGCTGCTGGGGCTGGTCGTCCCGCTGGAACGCATGTTGCAGGAGCCGGACGCGTTCCTGCCCGCGTGGGAGCCCCTGCTCGACGACGAGGACCCCTGGGTACGCGCGCTGGCCCGGTTCCACCTCGGCAAGATGCGGATCATGCTGGGCCAGGGCGGCCGGGAGGTCGACGGGTATCTCGAGACGGCACTCGCCGAGTTCCGCGCGCTCGGCGAACGGTACGGGATCTCGATCGCCCTCTCCGAGTTGGCCGAGCGGGTCGCCGTACGCGGCGAGTTCGCCGCCGCCGGCGAACACTACGAGCAGGCGATCGCGGTGGTCACCGAGGTCGGCGCCATCGAGGATGTCATCCGGATGCGGTCGCGGCAGGCTCAGCTGCACTGGCTGCGGGGCGACCGGGACGCCAGCGCGGCCGCGCTGGCCGAGGCGCAGCGGTGCGCGGAGCGGGTCACCTGGCCCGACGCGCTGGCTGAGCTGGCCCTGTCGAAGGCGGAACTGGCCCGCTGGGGCGGCGACGCCGGGGAGGCGTACCGGCAACTCGACGTCGCCGTTCGGCTGCTCGGCGACGATGCCGAGCAGCCGAACGTCCGCGCGTTCACCCACCACCTGCGCGGGCACCTCGCCGACGACCTCGGCGCGGCCCGCGACCACCTGGCGGCGGCCTTCCAGGCGGCCACCGAGGCGGGACACGCCCCGCTGATCGCGCAGGTGATCGTCGGGGTCGCGGACCTGGCCCTGCGCCGCGAGGAGTACGCGCAGGCCGCGCGCCTGCTCGCGGCGAGCGCCGAGGTGCGCGGCCTGCCGGACCGGAGCCAACCGGATGTGGCCCGGATCGAGCAGGCCGCCCGGAGCCGCCTCGGCGCGGCGGGGTTCGCCGAGGCGGTCCGGGACGGCACCCGCACGAAGTGGTCCGACCTGATCGCGGTCACGCTCGCCGGCTGAGCGGACCGCCGGCGCGCACCGGGGCGCGCGCCGGACGGGTCCGCCGAGGCCGGTCAGGCCCGCTTCTCGAAGGTCGACCGGGCCCACAGGTAGCCGACGAGCGCGATGCCGACGCACCAGGCGATGGCGGTGATCGCGTCGCCGGCGGACGGTGCGCCGTTGAGCAGTCCGCGCAGCGTTTCGATGATCGGGGTGAAGGGCTGGTACTCGGCGAACTGCCGCAGGCCCGGCCCCATCTTCTCGGCGGGGACGATCGCGCTGCTGAAGAAGGGCAGCATGATCAGCGGCACGGCGGCCAGGCCCGCCGTCTCCGGGGACTTCGCTGCCAGCCCCAGGGCGACGGTGAGCCAGCCGGCCGCCAGCGCGAGCAGCACCACGATGCCGGCCACGCCCAGCCAGTCGAGGGCACTCGCCGCCGGGTCGAAGCCGAGCAGGAAGGCCACCCCGACGAGCGCCCCGATGGCGATCAGGTTGGTCAGCAGACCGGCGATGACGTGACCGCTCAGCACCGCGCCACGGGGAACGTCCATCACTTTGAACCGGTTGATGACGCCCTTCGTCATGTCGGAGTTCACCGAGGTGGCGGTGGCCCCCAGCCCGTAGCAGACGGCCAGCAGCATCAGCCCCGGCGTGGCGTAGTCGATGTAGTCGACACCGACGTCGAACGCGTCGCCGAACATGTAGACGAACATCAGCATGATCACGATCGGCATGAGGACCGCGTTGAACACCGAGGTCGGGTTCCGCACGGTGTGCGTGACGTTGCGACGCAGCATGACGATCGAATGGGGCTGGGCGCTCACTTCGCCACCTCCGTGGTGCGGCCCGTCAGGGCGAGGAAAACGTCATCGAGGTCGGGGGTGTGGACGGAGAACTCGTCGGCGCTGATCGCGTGCTCGTCGAGCCGGTCGAGGAGGGCCCGTAGCGACTTCGTACCGCCGTCGCCGGGGACCCGCAGGGCCAGCGCGTCGTCGTCGCGGGCGGCCTCGGTGAGGACCCGGGCCGCCGCGTCGAGTTGGGCGGCGTCGGCGAACCGGAGCCGGACGTGGCTGCCGGGGACCTGTCGTTTGAGGTCGTCGGGGGTGCCCTGGGCGACCAGGCGGCCCTGGTCGAGCACCGCCACCCGGTCGGCGAGCTGATCGGCTTCCTCGAGGTACTGGGTGGTAAGGAAGATGGTCACCCCGTCGGCCACCAACTCCCGCACGAGCTGCCACATCGTGCGGCGGCTGCGCGGGTCCAGTCCCGTCGTCGGCTCGTCCAGGAAGATGATCCGGGGCTTGCCGACCAGCGTCATCGCCAGATCCAGCTTCCGGCGCATCCCGCCGGAATAGCTCGACACCGGCTTCTGCGCCGACCCGACCAGGTCGAACCGCTCCAGCAACTCGCCGATCACGCGCCGGCCGGCACCGGCGTCCAGCCGCTTCAGATCCGCCATCAGCCGCAGGTTCTCCTGCCCGGTCAGCAGCTCGTCCACGGCGGCGAACTGGCCGGTCACCCCGATCGCCGCCCGTATCGCCCGGGTCTCGGTCGCCACGTCGTGCCCGGCCACCCGCACCGTCCCGCCGTCCGGCTTGAGCAACGTGGTCAGCACGTTCACCGTGGTCGTCTTGCCGGCCCCGTTCGGGCCGAGCAGGGAGAAGACCGTCCCCTGGTGGACCTCCAGATCGATGCCGTCGAGCACGACCCTGTCCCCGTATGCCTTGCGCAGCCCTGAGACCGCGATCGCTGAACTTGTCATGCGCCCACTGTCGGCGGCCGGCCTGTCACGGCCCTGACACCGCCCTGACACGACCACTGACACGGTGCGCCGCCGCGCGAGCGCGGCCTGTCACCGGGTCAGCGACGGTGGACGGCGGCCCCTAGTCTCGCGCCCATGGGAGCTGTCAAACCGTGGCATCTGGCGATCCTGGCGATCTGCTGCCTGTTGTCGGTCGCCGCGGCGACCGTCGGGGGCGTCTGGGCCGTCCGGTCGCGGAACCGCCGCTGACCGGGGAGGCGGGCCGGCTCAGCCCGTGAGGTCCAGGACGTGCCGCAGGGCGGGCTGGCCGCCGAGCAGGATCTCCTCGACGGGGACGAACCCGGTCCGCCGCAGCACCGCCAGCGACGCCGGGTTGGCCAGCGCCGCGGACGCGACCAGCCGGCGCAGCCCGTACTGGTCGCGGGCCAGCTCACCGAGGCGGCGTACGCCCTGCTGGGCCAGGCCGCGCCCGGCGGCCCGCTCGGCCACCCGGTAGCCCAGTTCGGCGCTGCCGTCGGCCACGTCGACCAGGTTGAACCGGCCCAGCACCGTGCCGTCGTCGTCGACCAGCAGGTGGAAGTGGCCCGCACCGGTGGCCTGCTCGGCCAACAGGGCCGCGTGCCGGGCGTCGAACTCGGCGAAGTAGTCGTCCCCCCGGTCGGGCACGGACCGGGCGAACCAGGCCCGGTTCTCCCGCTCGAAGCGGAGCAGCGCGGGGGCGTGCCGGGCGGCGAGCCGCTGGAGTTCGGGCATCGGAGAACGCTAGCAACAGCCGTCCCGGGGTCGGAACGCAGCGGGGCCCGGCCGCACCGGCCGGGCCCCGCTGCCGTGCGATCCGTGGCTAGCCGGTGATCCGCAGGCCGCTGGGGTCCGCGGCGGCCGGCGTCCCGGTTGCGGCGGCCGGTGCGACGCCGTCGGTGACGGTGCCGTTGGTGGTCACGTCGTAGCGGAGCGGTCCGCTCAGCGCACCGCCGAGCTGGGCCGCCTCCGCGTCACCGACGACGGCCGAGGAGCCGAAGACCAGGGCGGTGTGCACCGACCCGCCGTAGTAGCTGCCGTACAGCCAGGCGTCCGGGTGGAGGCTGCCGTTGGCGCCGGCGGTGAGCAGCAGCGGACCCTTGAGCTGCGCCATGAGCGCACCGCCGGCCAGCGCGTCCGGCCAGTTCATCGCGGTCACCAGGCCGACGTGGTGGCCCCGGCCGAAGAAGGTCCAGTTGACCTTGGCCGCCGTGCCGAACCGGTCGTCGCCCCACAGGTCGGTCGCCTGGTACGGCGCGGTGGCGGCCACCGCCTGCCGGCCGATGCTGTACAGCGTGCCGGAGCCGGCGTGTGCGTCCAGGTAGGCCTTGGTGGCCGGCGGCAGCCTGTCGTCGTTGGTGAGGACGACCACGGCCGACGTGCCGCCGCCGTAGCGGGAGCCGGCGGCCGCCCCGGCGGTGAGCGCGTCCGGGAAGTCCATGCCGGTCGCGGCGAGGATCAGGTCGGGGGTCGGATCGATCAGGTTGGCGATGGCGGTCGCGGTGGCGAACCGGTCCGCTCCGGCGAGCCGGATGGGCCGGTAGCCGAGGGCGGCGATCTGGTCCTGGACGCTCTGCGCGAGCGCGCCGGTGCTGCCGAGGAGAAAGACCGTGCCGCCGGCCGGCAGCACCCGCCTGATCTCCGCGGCCGCCGCCGCGTTGAGCCGGTCCGGCGGCGTCATCAGCAGCGGGCCGCGCTTCGCCGCGGCCAGCGCCGATCCGCCCAGCGCGTCGGCGAAGGTGTCCGACCGGGTCAGGACGGCCGAGCCGGCGGGCGG
Source organism: Micromonospora sp. NPDC050495 (assembly GCF_040655175.1). NCBI lineage: Bacteria > Bacillati > Actinomycetota > Actinomycetes > Micromonosporales > Micromonosporaceae > Micromonospora > Micromonospora sp. NPDC050495. The sequence goes on from NZ_JBFAJK010000001.1 coordinate 112,816, forward strand.
CCGCTTGTCGGCCGCGTCACCGGCGGTGCCCCAGTACGACCGGGAGGCCGCCACCGCCGTGCCGAAGCGGTCCGTACCGGCGAGCCGCACCACGTGGTCCCGCCGCCGGGGCTGGTACGCGGGAACGCCGTTGAGCCCCGCCACGACGTGCGGCGCGGCGGCCTGGCTGCCGTCGGCCGGCGCGGTCGCGACGGTCGAGGTCCCGGTGCCCTGGTTGAACGCGATGGTGGTGTCGTCCGGCGACCAGTCCGGGTTGTCGTGGGCGACGGCGTTCGACGTCACCTGGACCAGCTTGCCGCCGGAGGTGTCGGCGGCCCAGATCTGGCCGCCGCGGACGAACGCCACCCGGTTGCCGTCCGGGGAAAGCGCCGGGTTGGCGGCGTCGCCGGCGATGAGGGTGAAGCTGTTCCCGCTGACGAAGCCGATCTCGGGGGTGCCGGTCGGGTTGCCGGCGCCGTCGTCGGCCTGCCGTTGGGCCACCACCTGCTGGCTGTCGGCGGTGTCCGGGTTCAGGTAGTGCCGGCCGTCGGGGGGTGAGACCTGGATGGGGTCGTTGTCGCAGCACTCGGGGGTGTTCAGCTCCAGCCGCCAGCGGTCGCCGAACGGCTTCGCCGACCAGACGATGCTGGTGCTGTCGCCGATCCAGTGCGGGTCGCGGCGTTCGGTCTGGTAGCCGGGCGAGGCGATGGAGAAACCGACGTCGGCGTCGTCGTGACGGAGGGTGCGGATGTCGCCGAACTGGGTGACGAAGGCGGCCAGGCTGCCGTCGGGGGACCACGAGGCGTACCCGATCTTCACGAACGACGTGCTGCGCACGGCGGTGCCGTCGGCGAAGGTGATGGCGGAGCCGCCGTCGCTCGCGGAGAGCACCGCCCCGGTGCCGCTGTGTCCGGCGGTGGCCGGGGCCGCGCCCGCGGTGACCGCCGCGGTGCCGGCGACGAGGAGCGAGACGGCGGCCAGGGCCACCGGCCGGCGGGTCAGGTGTGGAGGCAAGACGGAGTCCTCTCGCACGGGAGGAGTCGGAAAGTGGGCGCCCGAACGGCGCGCGCCTCGGACTTTAGGGGACGTGGATGCGCTTCGCTGGCCCTGCTCGGGCACGAAATGGGGGCGGCACGGGCGGAACAGGTTCTCTACAGTGGTGACCCGTACGCGTCGTCCCCACCGCCGCGACAGCGGGCGATACCGCGGGGCCGCGACCGTTTCTTCCACGGGGAGTTCTTCTTTGTCTCGAAACCAACTGCGGCGGCGCGGCGGGTTCGCCGCGGCCCTCGCGATCGCGTCGGGCGCCCTGGTCGCCGCGGCGCCACCCGCCTCCGCCAGCCTGCCCGGCGGCGGCAACGTGCTGACCATCGGCAACAGCAGCAGCACGGTGCGGATCGTCGGTGACCCGTCCCGGTCCACCCTGACCAGCCCGGTCGGCGAGGCGATGCGGGACGTGTCGTGGTCGCCGGACGGCAGCCGCATGATCTACCTGAGCCCGGACCAGCGCATCCGGTCGGTGCGCTGGACGGGAGCGGCGAGCGTGGCGGACGTCGCCATCGCGCCGATCCCGGGCAACCAGCGGGCGGGCACCTCCTGGGTGGGCGACGGCAGCAGCATCGTCTGGGCCGAGAAGTGGGACTTCGATCAGCGGTGGACCATCCGGATCGGCCCGAGCACCTGGAGCGTCGCCTCGGAGCAGATCTCGCCGTACGGCACCGGCAAGCACTACCGGAACCCGGACGGCGGCCCGAACGGGCTGGTGGTGTTCCAGCGCGAGGACGACGACGGCGCCGGGAACCCGACGGGCCGCCCGGCGGTCATGCTCTACGACCCACGCAAGCCCGACGGCAACCGGGTGACGGTGGTCAGCTCCAACGGTGCGAACCCGGCGCTGTCGCCCGACGGCACCCGGGTCGCCTTCGTCCGGGACGGCCAGATCGTGGTGTCCGACCTGACCGGAGGCAGCGAGTGGGTGGTGGCCGGTAGCCCGCCGTTCCGCGACAACCCGACCTGGTCCCCGGACGGCTGGACGATCGCGTACAGCCAGGAGGGCAAGGTCGGCACCGTCGGCATCGTGGCCGGCGACCAGCCGAAGATCGTCTCGGACACCGCCGGGGTGCCCGCCTACCAGCCGCGCAACGTGGACCGGGTGGCCCGGCTCTCCGGCAGCAACCGGTTCACCACCGGCACGGCGATCTCGCGGTCGCACTGGGCGAGCGCCGCCGACCAGGCCGACCCGCGCGAGCGGGCCCGGACCGTGGTGCTGTCCCGCTCGGACACCTTCGCCGACGCGCTCGGCGGCTCCGCGCTGGCCGCGGCCAAGCACGGGCCGCTGCTGCTGACGCCGCCGACCGCGCTCCAGGCGGACACCGCCGCCGAGCTGACCCGGGTACTGGCCCCGGGCGGCACCGTCTACCTGCTGGGCAGCCCGGGTGCGCTCTCCACCCAGGTGGCGGACCAGGTCACCGCGCTGGGCTACCAGGTGCGCCGGCTGGCCGGGCCGGACCGGTTCGCCACCGCCGTGGCCATCGCCCGGGAGATGCGGCCCGAGCCCGACAACCTCGCGATGATCTTCGTGGCCACCGGGATGGACTTCCCGGACGCCCTGGCCGCCGGCGCGGCGGCCCGGAACTACGACTTCGCCGACATCCCGCGCGCCGTGGTGGTGCTGACCAACGACGGCGTGATGCCGCAGGCCAGCCGCGACTACCTCGACTCGCTCGGCCCCGACCTGACCATCTTCGGCATCGGCCGGTCCGGGGCGCAGGCGGCGAAGTCGTACGACACCGACGCCCTCGAGGTGCTCGGTGACAATCGGTTCGACACGGCCTCGCAGGTCGCGAAGATCTTCTTCGAGGGCCAGCGGTACGCCGGCGTCGCCACCGGCCTGGACTGGCCGGACGCCCTCGCCGGTGGGGCGTTGATGGGCACGCTCGACGGCCCGCTGCTGCTCACCCCCGGCACGGCCACCGATCTCGGCGTGGCGTGCCGAGCCACCCTGGACGAGACCAGCGGCGCGGTGCGTACCGGCGTGGTCTTCGGTTCGGCGGGCGCGGTCACCGACCGTCAGCTCGGGCAGGTCGGGACCTGGCTCGGCGGCCCGGCGGGCGCCCGCGCGGTGGTCAACCCGACGGATCTGACCGGATTCCGCACCGCGCCGGCCCTGACCGCTCGCGCGGACCGGACCGGGAGCGTGGCGGACGAGAAGGCCGAGGCGGCGCGCCGGGCGCGGCTGGCCGGCTGAGCCGTATCGCGGCACGAGGGGCGCGGCCGGGTGCGGCCGGGCCCCTCGTCATTCCGGGTACCAGCGCAGCTCGACGGTGTTGCCGTCCGGGTCGCGTACGTAGATCGAGGTGGCGGTGCCCCGGGCGCCGAACCGGGACACCGGCCCGGTCAGCACCGTGAACATCCCCGAGTCGATCACCGACTGCCAGTCGAGCGGCTCGACGACCAGGCAGAAGTGGTCGACGTTCGACCCGCTCGGCTCGCCCTCCACCAGGTCGATGATGGTGTCGGCGTTCACCCGTACCGAGGGGAAGGGCGCCTCCCCGGCCCGCCAGCGGTCGACCCGGACCGGCTCCAGGCCGAGGGTGCCGCAGTAGAAGGCCAGGGCCGGCTCGATGGCGGCGACGGTGAGCACCAGATGGTCGAAGCCGGTGACCTTCACGCCGCTCATCGCTCGGCCAGCCCGTACGCCTGGCGCAGCCAACTGGTGAACAGCTCCGGGTCGATGTCGTCGACGGCGCGGAGCTTGACCGACGCCATCCGCCGCGCGCCGGGCGCCAGCCGGCTGGTGTCGTCCACCACGTCCTGCCCGTGCCACAGCCCGAAGGTGAGATAGCTCGCGTACGCCTTCACCAGGCAGATCGGTGTCTGACCCGGCCGGTCGCCGAGCCCCCACACCGGGTGGCCGTGCCACATCGCGGCGGTGGCCGCCGGCAACGCGACGTCGATGACGGTCCGCAGCTTCTCGCCGGCCTCCCGCAGTGGCGTTTCCAGGCCGGCCAGGTAGGTGGTGACGGGGTCCATGGGGTTCCTCTCCTCGAAGCGGTCACCCTCCACCCTGGTCCGGACGTCGGGGCCGACCAAGACACGATCGGGCTACGATCGTTGACCAGGATTCAACGGTGAGGACGGAATGCTGGAGCGGTACGAGATCGAGACGTTCCTGACCCTGGCCGAGGAGCTGCACTTCGGTCGGACCGCCGAGCGGCTGCGGGTGACCACCGGGCGGATCAGTCACGTGGTGCGCAAGCTGGAACGCCGGATCGGGGCGCCGCTCTTCGAGCGCACCAGCCGGGTCGTCCGGCTCACCCCGATCGGCACCCAGCTCGCCGCGGACCTGCGCCCGCTGGTAGCCGGGATGGCCGCCGCCGTGGAGCGGGCCGTGGCGGCCGGCCGGGGGATCACCGGCGAGCTGCGGGTGGCGTACGTCGGTGAGTCGGCCGCGCCGGTGCTGCTCCGGGCGGTCAGCCTCTTCGCCAGGCGGCACCCGGACTGCGTGGTGCACGTCCAGGAGGCGTCGCTGGCCACCACCCGGTCGAGCCTGCGGGACGGCACGCTCGACGTGCTCATCGCCTCGTACCCCTTCGGCGGGATGGCCAACGGCCCCGCGCTGCTCCGCGAGGAGCGGGTCCTCGCGGTGGCCGCGGACCACCCGCTGGCCGGCGCCGAGTCGGTGTCGCTGGAGGTGCTCGGTGACTATCCGGTCGTGCAGTACCCGGCGGTGACCTCGGTCGAGTTCAAGCGCGACCGCACCCCGGACCGGACGCCCGCGGGCCGGCCGGTGCCCAAGGGGCCGGTCGGCAACACCTTCTCGGAGCTGCTGGCCCTGGTCGCGATGGGGCGGGGCGTGCTGCCGGTCGGCGAGCAGGCGCGGCAGTACTACGCCCGGCCGGACGTCGTGTACGTGCCGATCCGGGACGCGCCACCGATCCTGCGCGGCCCCGTCTGGCTGGCCAGCAACACCACCGCCAGGGTACGCGAGTTCGTCCGGGCGGCGGTCGACGCCAACCCGCTCGCACCGGTCTCGCCTCCCCCGAACGGTCCAGTGATCAATATGACGGCGAGTGGGGCAGCGAAATCCTCCGCCACCTCCTATGGTGACTGAAACAACGCGCCGCCCCGCGCCGGATCGGCCGGCGGACGGGTGAATTGCTACGGCGCGCTTCTAGCAGGGAGTTCCCTTGCGTTCACGTTCTCTTCGTAGGGCCACCGCGCTTGCGTCCGCCCTCGCGGTGGGTTCGACCGCATTCGCGGCCACCGGCCCGGCCCAGGCCAGCCTGCCCGGCACGGGCAGCGTCCTGACCACGTCCAACGGCAGCAATGTCCTGAAGTTCTACGGCGCCTCCCCATCTTTGTTGACCAACCCGGTCGACTCGCAGATGATCGGCGCTTCCTGGTCACCGGACGGCAGCCGAGCCGCCTACATCGACCAGGACGGCGGGATCTCCTCGATCCGTTTCAACGGCGCGGGCGACATCCTCTACATCCTTCCTCCGGAGGACAGCGTCGTCCGGAGCAGCGTGTCCTGGCGCGGCAACGGCAGCAGCGTCGTCTGGGCCGAGCGGGACTGGTCCGCCGACGGCACCAACCGCTGGGCCATCCGGGTGGCCCCCAGTTCCTCCCTCTTCTCGGGTGGACAGCTCACCCCTGACGACGGCCAGGACTACCTGAACCCGGACGGCGGCGTCGAGGGTCTGGTGGTGTTCCAGCGCCAGGCCGACAACGGCTCCGGCACGCCGACCGGCCAGGCGGCGGTCATGCTCTACAACCCGAACTCCGGTGTCGAGGTCGTCGACGACAACGGGTCCAACCCGGCCATCTCGCCGGACGGCAAGCGGGTGGCGTTCGTCCGCGCCGGCCAGATCGTCACCTCCGACCTGGCCGGCGAGGACGAGATCGTGGTGGCGACCGGCACGAACGACAACCCCACCTGGTCGCCGGACGGCAAGACGCTGGCCTTCACCCGGGGCAGCGGGGTGTCCACCGCCCTGGCGGACGGTTCGCAGTCCGGCGCGCCGGTCACGGTGAGCGGCGCCAGCGGCGTGCCCGCCTACCAGCCGCGTAACAAGGACCGGGCGATCCGGCTCGCCGGCTCGAACCGGTTCACCACCGCGACCGCCTCGTCGCAGTCGCACTGGGCCACCTACGGCGCCTCGGCCGACGAGCGCGAGCAGGCGCAGGTCGCGGTGCTGTCCCGGTCGGACACCTTCGCCGACGCGTTGGCCGGCTCGGCGCTGGCCGCTGCCAAGGGCGGCCCGCTGCTGATGACCCCGACCGCCTCGCTCAACGTGGACACCGCGAACGAGCTGAAGCGGACGCTGGCCCCGGGCGCCACGGTCTACGTGCTCGGCAGCGAGGGCGCGCTCTCCGCGACGGTCTTCAACGCGGTGACGAGCCTCGGCTTCCACCCGGTCCGGCTCGCCGGCAGCAACCGGTTCAGCACCTCGGTGGCGATCGCCAAGGAGATCAACCCGAACCCGGAGCTGGTGCTGCTCGCCACGGGGATGAACTTCCCCGACGCGCTCGCGGCGGGCGCCGCGGCCGGCTCCTACCGCGGTGACGCCGTGGTGGTGCTGACCCAGGACGCCAAGATGCCGACGGACACCAAGGCATTCCTCGACACGCTGCCGGCCGACTCGCGTTACCTGTTCGGCATCGGCAAGTCCGCCTACCAGGCGGGCGCCGCGTACGACGGGGACACCTACCCGGTGGCCGGCGACAACCGGTTCGAGACGGCGTACCTGACCGCGTTCACCTTCTTCGCCGGGGAGAACCACGTCGGTCTCGCCACCGGCATGGACTGGCCGGACGCGCTCTCCGGTGGCGCGCTGATGGGTCGCCTCAACGGCCCGCTGCTGCTCTCGCTGGGCACGTCCAGCAGCCTGAGCGTGGAGGCCGCCTGGCGGCTGGACGAGTCGAGCGGCTCGATCAACACCGGCCTGGTCTTCGGCTCCGCCGCGGTGGTCAGCGCCGGCCAGCACAGCCAGCTCGGCACCTGGATCGGCGGCCCGCTCGGGTCGTCGCAGCTGAACAACGCCACCGACGTTGGTGTGTTGATGGCTCCGGTGAAGAACGGGGTCAGCGCCCTGCGCTCGGCCGACGTCACCGCCGCCGAGGCCGACACCGCCAGCATGCGTTCGCCGGAGGAGGCGGCCGCCGTGGCTCGCGAGGTCCGCAAGCACTGACCGCACGATGCGACGAGGGGCCCGGTCGAACTGACCGGGCCCCTCGCCCGTTTCCGGGCCCGGTTCGCCGGCGGCCCGACCGGCCGGCGGACAGCCCGCGAGCGGGGTCGCCCGTTACCGTCAATCCCCCCACCCGGCACAGCTGGCCGGTGGATCCGTCGGTCGTGCCCCCCGGAACGGACTGATTGCTCAGTCAGGCACTGGCGCGGGGCGACGAACTCCCGTATATCGGCGTAGGTTGCGCGGCAATCGGACGCCGAAACGGGGGAAAGTCATGGGGGACAGGGCGAACGCGGGTGGCGTGCCACGCCGACGGGTGCTGCGCGACGGGGCGGTCATCGCCGCCGCCGTACCCGCCGTCACGCTGGCCCTGCCGGAGGGTGCGTCGGCCGCGGTGCCCGCCTTCGACCCGCAGCAGCGGTTCACCCGCCTGATCGGTGGCGGCAACGGCGTCATCTACGCCATCCAGCCGGACGGCGTGCTGCTCTGGTACCGGCACACCGGCTGGCAGACCGGCGCGGCCACCTGGGCGAGCGGATCCGGCCGGCGGATCGGCACCGGGTGGAACCAGTTCCGGACCGTGCTCGGCAGCGTCGACGGCTCGCTGTACGGCGTCCGCGGCGACGGCACGGTCCAGTACTACCGCTACCACCTGGCCGACGCGACGACCGGCGCCGGCACCTGGACCAGCGGCGGCCAGATCGGCGAGGGCTTCGACCGGTACCCCCGGCTGGCCGGCTTCGACGGCGCGTTCTACGGCCAGAACCGCGACGGCGAGTTGTTCCTGCACCAGTACGACCCGCAGCTCGAGGGCTGGCCGGTCGAGGCGCGCCGGATCGGCAACACCTTCGCCGACTGCCTGGTGCAGGCGGACACCGACGGGGTGATCTACGCGTACCGCTACGGCACCATCCTCTGGTACCGCTACACCGCCGACGGCGGCTGGGCGTCCGGGGCGCGGTTCCAGCTCAAGACCGGGTTCCGCGACTGCGGCCTGAACGAGGGCGTGTGGCTCACCGGCCAGGGGTCGCTCTACACCATCTCGCCCGACCCGGCCGCGAACAAGCAGACCGGCATCCTGATGCACTACCGGCTGTCGAACTACAAGACGGCGGGCACCGACGCCAAGGCGACCTGGATCAACAGCGGCGCCGCGCGCAAGGTCGGCAGCGGGTGGACGATCCAGACCCAGGCGGCCATGCAGGGGTACGCCAACACGCCGAGCGTGACCCAGGGCGGCACCGCCCGAGTGGCGGTCTCGACCGGCTTCCCGTCGATCACCGCGTCGCTGGTCCGGCTGGCGCCCAATCCGGGCGCGCCGGAGGTGGTGTCCGCACCGGTCAAGGTGACCGGCGGGGTGCAGGCGCTGCCGACCGGCTTCCTGGTCTCCGGCTGCCGGTGGGCCGACCGGGTGCAGTTCCCGATCCCGGCCGACTGCCAGCCCGGGCTCTACGCGGCCCGGCTGGAGGGTCCGCACCAGCTCAACCGGTACGTCCCGTTCGTGGTGAAGCCGACCTCTCCCAGCAACCGGGTCGCGGTGCTGTTGCCCACCTTCACCTACAACGCCTACAACGGGTGGGGCGGGCACAACCAGTACTGCACCGACTCGACCGGGCTCCGCCCGCTCACCCTGCGCCGGCCCTCCACCGAACTCAACGTGGACGACCCGGGGTTCCCCGACCACACCCTCCACTCCGACCTGCTGCTGATGCGCTGGATGTCCCGGCAGGGGTTCCTCTTCGACTGCTACGACGACGCCGACCTGCACGCCTCCGGCAGTTGGCTCACCTCGTACCGGGTGCTGGTGCTCGGCAGCCACCCCGAGTACTGGTCCGAGGCGATGCGCCAGCACCTGATCAACTACCAGGCGGGCGGCGGTCACATCGTCTACGCCGGCGGCAACGGGCTCTACGAGCGGGTCCGGGTGGACAGCTCCCGGACCCAGGTCACCTACCGCCGGTCGGACGGGCGGCGCGACGTCTACACCGAGTTGGGGCTGCCCGCCTCGCAGGTGCTGGGCACCAACTACTACAACTCCGGGAACTACGCGCCGTACCGGGTCGTCAACGACCATCCGTTGCTCGCCGGCACCGGCCTCATCGTGGGCAGCCGGTTCGGCGCCACCGGCTACAACGGTGCGGCCAGCGGCTGGGAGGTGGACGGCATGCGCGGACTGGCCGGTGAGGCCGCCGAGCACCAGGTCATCGCCCGGGGCGAGAACGAGAAGGGCGGTGCCGCGATGGTCTTCATCGAGAAGCCGAACGGCGCCATGGTGTTCAGCGCCTCCTCGATCTCCTTCGCCGGCGGGCTCGACCGTGATCCGGCGATGTCGACGCTGTTCCAGAACGCGTTCCGCCGGATGCTGAAGTCGACCCGCCCGGTCAGGTCGGTCTGGACGCCGATGGAGCGGACCACCCCGGCACCGGCGATCAAGGAGCCGTCGCCCAGCGAGTGACGCTCATGGACGAGACTGGGCGGGTGCGAGTGCAGTCCGAGATCCGCCGCCTGGTCCAGTCCATGAACCCGCTCGACGACGTCGAGGCACGCCATCGTGCGGCGTGCCTCGACTGGTTGCGCGGCACCGACGACATCTTCCGTCGGGAGAAGCCGCGAACCCCCTCGCCGCACCTGGTCGCGTACTTCCTGTTGCGGGACTCCACGGACGGCGCGGTGCTGCTGGTGGACCACCGCAAGGCGGGGATGTGGCTGCCGACCGGCGGTCACGTCGAGCCGGGCGAGCACCCGGCGGAGACCGTACGCCGGGAGGTGCTGGAGGAGTTGGGCGTACGGGCCGTCTTCTCCCCGCCGTTCGGCGAGCGTCCGGTCTTCCTCACCGTCACGGAGACCGTCGGCACCCCGGCGGACCGGCACACCGATGTGAGTCTCTGGTACGTGCTCAGCGGCCGCCGCGACCAGCGGCTCGCCCCGGATCCCGACGAGTTCCGCAGCGTGCGCTGGTGGAGCCCCGCCGAGGTGGCCGCGGCCGAGCCGGGAACGGTGGAGCCGCACCTCGACCGGATGCTGACCAGACTGAGCGGGGCCGGGGGTGGACGAGCGGGGGCCGTCGGTATCGGCGGGTGAGGGGAGCGCCGGTCGGCGGCATGCGCGTCCTTCAGGCGGCGGCGGGTCGGGGCAGCGGCTCGGGCTGCGGGCCGGGCCGGGCGGCCCGGGTCAGTGCCGCCGACGCGGCGATCAGGCCGAGCAGGAAGAGGGGCGAGGCGGTGGGCAGGCCGAGCCACTCCCAGAGCGGGTGCCACTGCGGGTGCGGCAGGCGCACCTGGTGCAGGAGGAGGACCGGCGCGGCGGCCAGCGCCGGCCCCGCCCAGAGCCACATGGTGATCCAGTAGAGGAGGGTCACCTCCCGGCGGGACTGGCCGCGCCGGCTCGCCCAGCCGAAGACGAACCAGCCGGTCAGGGCGCCCGCGAGGCCGGCGACCACGGCGGCCGGCAGGACCGCCGGCGGGGTCGTCCGGCGCAGCTCGAGGGTGAGGAACGAGCCGGCGGCGCCGGTCGGCAGCACCAGCCGGAGGGCGGTGTCGCCCCGGGTGGCGGTCAGCTCGACGTCGGGTCCGCCGCGGGCGCCGATGCCGCCCGTACGGTGGGCCGTCGGTGAGACCTGCCAGCCGGCGTCGACCAGCCGCTGCCGGGCCGTGTCGAGAACCTGCGCCGGGGTGGTCAGCGGCCGGTTGGTGGCGGACACCACCGTGCTGCCCTCCTGGTAGGCGCGTCCGCGCACCAGCAGCCAGGGCAGGCCCCGCACGCCGACGGGTTCGCCGCCGACCTCGAAGAGGGCGGTAGCGCTGTCGATCCGGGTGGCCCGGTGGCCGGGTAGCGTGGTGGCGAGCGCCGCGGCGGCCTCCGCCCGGTCGGGCTGGGGCCGGGAGGTCTCCCAGGCGGCGCGGGCGGCCAGTGCGGCGGTGAACAGCCCGCAGATCAGCGCGGTGAGGGCGGCCCAGGCGACCACGGTACGGCTGGCGGGCCGGCCGAGGCGGCAGCGGAGGCCGTTGCGGAGCAGGTTGAGCGCGGCGGCGACGGTGGGTCGGGTCCGTCCCGGTGGGTTGGTGTCCAGCAGCAGGCCGAGCAGTTCCTCGCCGCGTTCCCGCCGGTAGGGCCGGGGGTAGGCGAGCAGGAGCCGGCGGTAGTGGTGGGCGAGCGACACGGGTCTCCCCTTCGTCACGGGCGGGGGCGGGCGGTGACCGGATCAGGTGGTGCGGGGGCGCAGGGCGCGCAGCCGGGTCTCGGCGGCGGTGGCGAGCTGGCGCAGCCGGGCGGTCTCGGCCCGGAGGGCGTCGAGGCCCGGTGGGGTGAGCCGGTAGTAGCGGCGGAGCCGGCCGTCCACCACCTCTTCCCGGTCGGGCTCCACGAGGCCCTGGGCGGTGAGCCGGTCGAGCGCGGTGTAGAGCGTGCCGGGCAGCAGGGTGACGCGCTGCGCGGAGAGCGCGGTCACCTCCTGGATGATCCCGTAGCCGTGCCGGGGACCGGCGGCGAGCGCGGTGAGGATCAGGAACGTCGGCTCACGCATCTGGGTCACTCAGGCAATATATATAAGTGATCGATACATCGTCAATCCCTTGACCCTGCCCCTGCGGCAAGCCCCAGCGTGGGTCGTGCCGGTCACCGGACCGGCACGAGGAGGATGGGGCGGTGCGGTTGCTGACCATCGGTGCGTTCGCGCGGGCGGCCCGGCTGACGGCCAAGGCGCTGCGGCTCTACGACGAGTTGGGGCTGCTGCCCCCGGCCGCGGTCGACCCGCACTCGGGCTACCGCTACTACGCGCCGGCGCAACTCGACCGGGCCCGGCTGATCGCCGCCCTGCGGCGGGCCGGCATGCCACTGGCCGAGATCCGGACCGTCTGCGGCTTGGACCCCGAGGCCGCGGCCGAGGCGGTCGACGGCTGGTGGCGCCGGGTCAGCGCCGACACGGCCGCCCGCGGCCGCGCCGTCGCGCTCCTCGTCGACCAGCTCACCGAGAGGAGCACCACCATGTCCGAGACCACCTTCCGGTACGCCGTCCGCTGCGAGACCGGCTCGGTCCGCGACTCCAACGAGGACACCGCGTACGCCAGCGACACCCTGCTCGCCGTGGCGGACGGGATGCGCGGCCCGGGCGGCGCCGCGGCCAGCACCGCCGCCGTGGACGCGCTCCGGCCGCTGGAACTGGCCGACGCGCCGGCCGCCGAGCTGCTCGGCACGCTGGCCGACGCGGTGGCCGCCGCCGAGCGGACCGTACGCGCACACGCCGCCGGCGAGCACCGCCCGGTCACCACCCTCACCGCAGTCCTGCGGCGCGGCACCCAGCTGGCGCTGGTGCACGTCGGGGACACCCGGGCGTACCTGCTGCGCGGGGGCGAGCTGTCCCGGCTGACCCAGGACCACACCTACGTGCAGTCGCAGGTCGACCAGGGACACCTGACCCCGGCCGAGGCCGCGGCCCACCCGCAGCGGGCGCTGCTGTCCCGGGCGCTCGGGGCCGGCGCACCGGTCGAGGCCGACCTGGCGCTGCGGACCGCGCTGGCCGGGGACCGCTATCTGCTCTGCTCCGACGGGCTCTCCGCGGTGGTGGCCCCGGAGGCGCTGCGCGCCACGCTGGCCGACGCCGAGGATCCGGAGACCGCCGCCGGGCGCCTGGTCGAGCTGGCGTACGCCGGAGGCGCCCCGGACAACATCGCCTGCGTGGTGGCCGACGTGGTCGCCGGATAGTGTCCGGCCCGGGACGTACCCTGGCGATCATGCGGATTGGCATCGTGATCCTGCCGGACCAGCGCTGGGCGGACTCGCAGCGGCGCTGGCGGCAGGCCGACGAGTGGGGCTTCGACCACGCCTGGACCTACGACCACCTGGGCTGGCGGGACCTGGTCGACGGTCCCTGGTTCGACTCGATGACCACGTTGACCGCCGCCGCCACGGTCACCTCCCGGGTCCGGCTCGGCACCCTGGTCGCGTCGCCCAACTTCCGGCACCCGGCGGCCTTCGCCCGCCAGGTGACCGCGCTGGACGACGTCTCGGGCGGCCGGCTGCTGCTGGGGCTCGGCGCGGGCGGCATCGGCTTCGACGCCACCGTGCTCGGCGGGGAGACCCTGCCGCCCCGGCAGCGGGTCGACCGGTTCGCCGAGTTCACCGAGCTGCTGGACCTGGTCCTCCGGGAGGACGGCACCACCTGGCGGGGCGAGTGGTTCGCCGCGGTCGACGCCCGGAGCAACCCCGGCTGCGTCCAGCGGCCCCGGGTGCCGTTCGTGGTCGCCGCGAACGGGCCCCGCTCGATGCGCCTGGTCGCCCGGTACGGCCAGGGCTGGGTGACCACCGGCCTCGACGGCGACGACCTGGAGGGCTGGTGGTCCACGGTGGCCGACCTGGCCGGCCGGATGGACGAGACGCTGGCGAAGGCGGGGCGGGACCCGGCCACCCTGGACCGTTACCTCTCGCTCGACTCGGCGCCGGTCTTCTCGCTCAGCAACGTGGACTTCTTCGCCGAGCAGGTCGCCCGCGCGGCCCGGCTGGGCTTCACCGACGTGGTGACGCACTGGCCCCGGGCCAGCAGCTGGTACGCGGGCGACGAGGCGGTGCTGGTGGCGGCGGCGGACCTGCTGCCCGAGCTGCGCCGGCTCTGACCGTCGGTCGGGGTCAGCCGGAGCGGCGCCGGCGCTGCTGGTCGGTCGGGGTCAGCCGCAGCGCCGCCGGCGCTGCGGGTCAGTCGGGGTCAGTCGGGGCTGCGCCGACGCTGACCGCCGGGGTCAGGTGCCCAGGTCGCCGGTGGCGATGCCGCCGTCACCGGCGGAGACCAGCCGGAACCGGATGCACACCACCTGGCTGTCGTCGTCGACCGGGCAGCCCACCCCGGTCCAGTAGCGGCGGTGGCCCTCCCGCCACTCCTCGATCGACCGGTCACCCTCGCCCTCGGCGCGGGCGAACTCCCAGGGCACGTCGGCGAAGCGGACCACCTCGACCCCGGTGACCTCGACGACGCCGATCAGCGCGTCGTGGTCGTCGACCAAGGCCAGCCGCTCGCCGACGTGCTCCAGTTCCTCGTTCTCCGTCGCGTACTCGTCCGTCAGCAGGCCGGCGGTGGCGGTCTTCACGCCGGCCAGCACGAGGGTGTTCAGGTTGGCGCGCATCTCGCCGGGGTTGCCGAGGGCGAGGGTGCGCAGTCCACCGATCCGGGGCCACATCCTGCCGAGGCTAGTGGTCGCCCACCCGCCCGTCGCGCGATTTCCGGCCACCCCCGGGTCGTCGCGAGGCGGGGTGAGCGGTCAGCGGGGCGGGTGAGCGGTCAGCGGGGCAGCGACTCCCCGGTGAGCAGCGCGCGCAGCCCGAGCCGGGCGGCGACCTCCGGCGGGCAGGTCGCCACGAGGGCGGCGGCGCCGACCACCCGCGCCCCGGCGGCCGCGACCAGCCGGCCCAGCGCCTCGATCTGGGCGCCGCTGTCCACCCAGTCGTCGACCAGCAGCACCCGGTCGCCGGGGTCCAGCCGGTCGCCGTCGACGCCGAGGCGCAGCCGCCGGCCCCGGTGGTCCGGTGGCGTCTCGGCCCAGCGCGTCGCGCCCAGCCGCCGCCGCTCGCCCCCGTCCTTGTACGCGGGCAGGAAGCCGGCCCCGGTGGCCACCGCGACCAGCGGTCCGAGCAGCAGCCCGGTCACCTCGGGGGCGATCACCACGGTCGGGCGGGCGGCCGGGAAGAGACCGGCCAGGGCGGGCCCGACGGCGGCCAGCACGTTCGGATCCCGCCACCAGGCGGAGATGTCGCTGACCAGGTGGCTGCTGTCCGGGCCGGGGTCGACCCAGCGGAACAGCTCGATCAGGCGTCGGCGTAGCACGTCATCCATCCTCGGGCACCGCCGCCAGGCGAGGTGACGCGGCTCGGACCAGCGCTCCTTGGGCCGAACGGCTGAGTGGTACCGGCTCGATCGGCTACACGTATCCGGGGAAATATGGGCATACCACCATGATCACGTTGACGTCGGAAGTGCTTCTCTCGTTACGGTCCCACCCGGTTTGTTCCGCTGACGAAAGGACCGGGCGGTGGCTGCTAGGCACCTTCGTACCCGCAAGTTCTCCTCGCCCGCCGGCATCGCCGCGACCGCGGCCGTCGGCGTGGTGCTCGCCGTCGGCGGCACCGTCGGCGCGGTGCGGCTCACTGCGGCCGAGCCGGCCGCCGAGCCGGCCGTCGTCGAGGCCCTGCCCAGCACCCTCGCGCCCAGCCCCACCTCGCTCTCGCCGAGCCCGTCGGCAACGCCGAGCCTCAGCCCTTCTCCGACGGCCACCCCGAGCCCGACGGCGACCCGGACCCAGGCGGCGTCCCGGAGCAAGGCGCGGACCGCCAGCCCGAAGCCCACGGTGAAGAAGACCACCCCCGCCCCGAAGGTCGTCGACAGCGGCAGCTGCGGCGCGTCCTTCTACGACGAGGGGCAGATGACCGCGAACGGCGAGACGTTCAACCCGGACGCGCTGACCGCCGCGCACAAGACGCTGCCGTTCGACACCCGGGTGCGGGTGACCAACCCGGCCAACGGCAAGTCGGTCGTGGTGCGGATCAACGACCGGGGCCCGTACATCGACGGCCGCTGCCTCGACCTGTCCCGCGCCGCCTTCGCGGCCATCGCCGCCACCAGTCTGGGCGAGGTGACGGTCCGCTACGAGGTCCTCGGCTGACCGGCTGGCCGGCGGCGATCGGGCCGGCGTGGTGGACCGGCCGGGCAGAACCTTCTCGGACGACGGGCCAGCTTCATTCACGCGTTCACGTCCATCAGGCATGCTGTCCGGTGTACGCACGCATCCCTTCCAGTCGGGCCGCGGCCCACTGAGCCCCGGATCCCGCGCCGGCCTCGGCGCGGCCCTCGCGCTGCTCGCGGCCGTCTCCGCCGTCGAGCTGGCGGACGGCCGGGCGGCGCACTACCTGGCGCTGATGGTGGCCGCGCCGCTGCTCGCCGCCGCGCTGGCGTCCTGGCGGGTGGTGCTGGCGCTCGGTGTCCTGGCCACCGGCATCGCCGCGGCCTTCGCGCTCGTCGAGCGGACCGCCTCCCTGGTCACCGCCGTCAACGTCGCGGCCGTCGCCCTCGCCGCCGCGATCGCGGCCGCCGTGGCGGCGGTACGCCAGCGGCAGGCCGAGCAGATCGGCGAGCTGTCCCGGCTCGCCGCGGTCGCCCAGCAGGCGGTGCTCCGGCCGCTCGGCCCGCAGGTGGGCACCGTGGCGGTGGCCGCCCGGTACATCTCCTCCACCGCGACCGCCGAGATCGGCGGCGACCTGTACGAGGCGATGGACACCCCGTACGGCGTCCGCATGATCATCGGGGATGTCCGCGGCAAGGGACTGGACGCGGTCCGGCTGGCCAGCATCGTCCTCGGCTCCTACCGGCACGTGGCGTACGAGCGGGCGGACCTGCGCGCGGTGGTGACCGACCTGGACCGGGCGGTGGCCCGCAACGTGGGCGACGAGGACTTCGTCACCGCCGCGCTGGTCGAGGAGCGGGGCGGCACCCTCACCATCGTCAACTGCGGGCACCCGGCGCCGCTGCTGCTGCGCCAGGGCGAGGTGATCCCGCTCGAACCGCCGGCCCCGGCGCCGCCGCTGGGCTTCATGCCGGTGGTCCGGCCCCGGGTGGAGCGGCTGGAGCCCGGCGACCGGCTGCTGCTCTTCACCGACGGCCTCGGCGAGGCCCGGCGGGACGGGGAGTTCTTCCCCACCGCCGACCGGGCCTGGCGGTTGCTCGGCCACGGCACGGTCGCCGACGGGCTGGCCTCGCTGGAGACCGCGCTGGTCGAGTGGGTGCACGGCCGGCTGGACGACGACATCGCGCTGGTGCTGATGGAGTACGCCGGCCCGCGCAGCGGCGTGACGGCGGCCGTGCCGAGCTGGGAAGTGGGCGCGGCGGAGAGCTGATCCGGGCCGTACCGTCGGGTGAACCGGAACTGTGTAATCGCTGTCACTTCCGAGATCGGCTTGTCGTTGGCTACCGACGAGTAATAGAGTCGCGGTTACTGATCGGTAACACCTGTCCGGAAGCGGGGCCAGCGAGCATGACCCACTACAAGAGCAACCTTCGGGACCTCGAGTTCAACCTGTTCGAGGTCTTCGGGGCGGACCGGACGTTCGGCCAGGAGCCGTACACGGACCTGGACGTCGACACCGCCCGTAGTTTCCTCTCCGAGGTGGAGCGCCTGGCCCGCGAGGATCTGGCCGCCAGCTACGCGGACAGCGACCGCAACCCGCCGGTCTTCGACCCGGTGACGCACACCGCGCCGCTGCCGGAGTCGTTCAAGAAGTCGTTCCAGGCGTTCATGGACTCCGAGTTCTGGCGGCTGGACCTCCCCGAGGTGCTGGGCGGCACCAACGCCCCGCGTGCCCTCTGGTGGTCCCTGGCCGAGCTGGTGCTCGGCGCCAACGCCCCGATCTGGATGTACGCCTCCGGCCCGTCCTTCGCGCACGTGCTGCACGTCGAGGGCACCGAGGAGCAGAAGAAGTGGGCCCGGCTGTTCATCGAGAAGCAGTGGGGCTCGACCATGGTGCTGACCGAGCCGGACGCCGGCTCGGACGTGGGCGCCGGCCGCACCCGGGCGATCCAGCAGCCCGACGGCTCGTGGCACATCGAGGGCGTGAAGCGCTTCATCACCTCCGGTGAGCACGACCTGAGCGACAACATCGTCCACTACGTGCTGGCCCGCCCGGTCGGCGTGGAGGGCGTCGGTGGCCCGGGCACCAAGGGCCTGTCGCTGTTCGTCGTGCCGAAGTACCACTTCGACGCCGAGACCGGCGAGCTGGGCGAGCGCAACGGCGTCTTCGCCACCAACGTCGAGCACAAGATGGGCCTGAAGGTCTCCAACACCTGCGAGCTGACCTTCGGCGAGCACGGCGTACCGGCCAAGGGCTGGCTGCTGGGCGACAAGCACGACGGCATCCGCCAGATGTTCATGATCATCGAGTACGCCCGGATGCTGGTCGGCACCAAGGCCATCGCCACCCTCTCCACCGGCTACCTGAACGCCCTGGAGTACGCCAAGAACCGGGTGCAGGGCGCCGACCTGATCCAGCAGGCCGACAAGACCGCGCCGCGGGTGACCATCACCCACCACCCGGACGTGCGCCGCTCGCTGCTCATGCAGAAGTCGTACGCCGAGGGCCTGCGCGCGCTGGTCTGCTACACCGCCAGCTGGCAGGACAAGGTCGCCATCGCCGAGGCGGCCGGCGACGAGAAGGGCACCAAGCTGGCCAAGCGGGTCAATGACCTGCTCCTGCCGCTGGTCAAGGGCGTCGGCTCGGAGCGGGCGTACGAGCTGCTCGGTCACGAGGCGCTGCAGACCTTCGGCGGCTCCGGCTTCCTCCAGGACTACCCGCTGGAGCAGTACGTCCGGGATGCCAAGATCGACACCCTCTACGAGGGCACCACGGCCATCCAGAGCCTCGACCTGATCTTCCGGAAGATCGTCCGGGACAACGGCAAGGCCCTGATGGCGGTCGCCGCCGAGATCCAGGAGCACATCACCTCCGAGGCCGGCAACGGTCAGCTCAAGGAGGAGCGGCAGGCGCTCGGCAAGGCGCTCGCCGAGATCCAGAACATCCTCGGCGTGATGACCGGCTGGCTGGGCGAGGCGCAGGCCGGCGACACCCGCGCGCTCTACAAGGTCGGCCTGAGTAGCCGCCGGTTCCTGCTGGCGATCGGCGACCTGGTGGTCGGCTGGCTGTTGCAGAAGCAGGCGGACGTGGCGCTGAAGGCGCTCGGTGGAGAGGTCTCCGCGACCGACAAGGCGTTCTACACCGGCAAGGTGGCCGCCGCCCGGTTCTTCGCCCGCGAGGTGCTGCCCCGCATCGGCGCCGACCGGCGGATCATCGAGGGCACCGACCTGGAGATCATGGACCTCCCGGAGGAGGCATTCTGATCCCCTCCGGGGTGGTCTGACCGGTTCGGCCTCAGGACGGCGGCCGGTTCTGATCCCCTCCGGGGTGATCTGACCGGTTTGGCCTCACGACGGCGGCCGGCGAGCGTGGTGCTCGCCGGCCGCCGTCGTCTGTCCACCGGCGAACCGGCTCAGGCCGGCGCTCCGGGCGGCCTCGACCGGCTGCCACCCGGCACCGCCGTACCCGGCGCGACACCCCCACCTGCCCCAGGCCCCGCACCGGCGGCCGGAACGGGCCGGGTGCGCGGCTGGCCACCCGGGCCCGCCGATTCGGTGCGGTGGGCCGGGTAGCCCGGCCGCCGGACGGGTAACCGTGCGCGGACCACGACAGGACCCGCCCAAGAGCCACCGCACGGGGGAGTGCAGCGCACATGGGCATTGGCAGCGCCATCTTTCTCATCGCGCTCGGCGCGATCATGACCTTCGCCATCCGGGCCAACGTCTGGTGGATCGACCTGCGCGCGGTCGGCTGGGTGTTCATCCTGGCCGGGCTGGGCGTCCTGCTCACCACGCTCTGGTTCTGGCAGGACCGGCGCAAGCGGGCGCGCACGCTCATCGTGGAGGAGAACCGGCTTTCCCACCCGACCGCGATGATGCCGCCGCCGCCCGACCCGCCGCCACCCACCGCGCCGCCGTCCTGACCGCCCCGACTCTCGATCGCCTCCCGGGTGAACCCGGCGACCCGGTGGAACCCAGCCGGTTTGCGGCAGGCGGTGGCTTCCCGACAGCCCGTAGCCCCGACCTGCCGCAAACCGGGGCGATCACGCGCCCGGAAGGGCCGCCCGTAGCCCCGACCGGCGTCCGGCGGCTCAGCCGCGGGCGGTGTGGCGGGCGGTGATCGGGGCGACGCCGCCGGTCAGCCCCGCCCACGGGGTGGTCGGGCGGTGCACCGCCAGATCGGTGGTCCGTAGCCCGTCGGGATCCGCACGGGCCGGGTCGAGCAGGGTCGAGAGCAGTGAGATCCCCGGATTGTGGGCGATCAGCAGCACCGTGCCGAGGTCCGCCGGCACCGACCGCACCAGCTCGAGCAGCGCTTCCGGCCGCGCGTCGTACGCGGCCGGCTCGTAGCGCACCGTGGGCAGCGGGCCGGCCGGTCCCCCCTCGTCCGGGGATCCCGTCATGCCCAGCTCCACCCCGTGCCAGGTCTGTCGGGTGCGCAGCGCCGGGGAGCAGAGCACCAGGTCGGGAAGGAGCGCGTGCCGGGCCAGCCAGGCGCCGGCCGCGGCCGCGTCGGCGTGGCCGCGCACGGTCAGCGGGCGCTCCGTGTCCGGCATGTCCTGATTCTGCTCCGCCTTGGCGTGCCGGAGGAGCAGCAGTGTGTGCGCCTCGATCCTGCCGTCCGTCATGTGCCCAGCTTGCCTGATTGGTGATCTGGCTGCCTGGGTAAGTCGATGGATGCCGCTACCTCATCCATGGCCGCGGCGGGTAGGAAACGCCAGCAGGACGCCAAGGAGGCGACGTCATGGGCATCGGTGCCAGCATCTTCCTGATCGCGGTCGGCGCGATCTTCGCGTTCGCCATCAACGCCAACCTCGGGTGGCTCGACCTGAACGTCGTGGGTTGGGTGCTCATGCTCGTCGGTCTGGTGGGCCTGATCCTCACCATGTACTTCTGGAGCAGCCGCCGCCGCACGGTGGTCGCGCCGGTCCGCGAGCGCGTCGTGGCCGAACCGACCGTGCCGGTCCAGGACGACCGGGTGGTGCGCGAGGAGTACCGCGAGGTGCGCCGCCCGGGTTACCCGGCCTGACCAGTTCCCCGCAGACGTCGAGGGCCCCGCAACGGCGCGGGGCCCTCGCTCTGCGTCGGTACCCGTCCGCCATCGCGGCCCGCGGCAACCGCTACCCGGACGCCGGCGGGGTCAGGCGAAGAGCGCGAAGTAGATCGCCACGTGGTGGCAGATCGCCGCGAGCAGGGTGCAGGCGTGGAAGAACTCGTGGTGGCCGAACACGGTCGGCCACGGGTTCGGCCGGCGCAGCGCGTAGAAGATCGCGCCCACGCTGTAGATCGCGCCGCCGACGCTCAGCAGCACCAGCGCGGTGACCCCGCCGGCGTGCAGGATCTGCGGCAGCATCGCCACCGCGACCCAGCCGAGGGCCAGGTAGAGCGGCGCCGACACCCAGCGGGGGGCGTGTGGCCAGACCTGCTTGAGCCCCACCCCGGCCACCGCGCCGCCCCACACCAGGCCGAGCATGATCGCGGCAGGCCGGGGCGCCAGCAGCAGGGCGCAGAACGGGGTGTACGTGCCGGCGATGAACACGAAGATCATCGAATGGTCCAGCCGGCGCATCACCTGGTAGCCGCGTTCGGACCAGACCCGACGGTGGTAGAGCGCGCTGGTGCCGAAGAGGCCGCACACGGTGAGGCTGTAGATGAGGCAGCTGACCAGGGGCGCCCAGCCGGGGCGGGTGGCCGCGACCGCGCAGAGCACGATGCCGCAGACGAGGGCGGCGAAGAACGCGTACGTGTGGAGCCAGCCCCGCATGCGGGGCTTACCGATGTCGACCGGCTTGAGTCGAAGCGGTGCGGAGGTGGTCACGTCATAAGGTTACGGCAGCGTAGGTTACTTGTAAGTAGTGGCGTGCGCCACCCGTCTCCCGGAGGATGGCGGGATGCGGATCCGTCCCGTCGGCGCGCACGCCCTGCTGCTGGATTGCGCCGACCCGGCCCAGGTCGAGGCGTGGCGCGCCGAGCTGTGGCGCCGCCGCGCCGCCGGTGACCTGGCCGCCGTCGAGATCGTCCCGGCGGCGGCGACCGTGCTGCTCGACGGCGTACCCGATCCCGGGGCGACCGCCGCGCGGATCGCCGGCTGGACCCCGGGCGCCGGCGCCGCCGCCGGCTCCGTCGAGGTCGAGGTCGAGGTGCCCACCGTGTACGACGGGACCGACCTGCCGGTCGTCGCCACCCACTGGGGTGTCGAGGTGCCGGCCGTGGTCGACCGGCTGCGGCGGACCGAGTTCCGGGTGGCCTTCTGCGGCTTCGCACCCGGGTTCGCCTACCTGACCGGGCTGCCGGCGGAGCTGGCCGTGCCCCGGCTGGCCACCCCGCGTAGCCGGGTGCCGGCCGGCTCGGTCGCGCTCGCCGGCCCGTACGCCGGCATCTACCCGGCCGCCTCGCCCGGCGGCTGGCTGCTGGTCGGGCGGACCGACCTGGTCCTCTTCGACCCGCACGCCGATCCCCCGGCGCGGCTCACCCCGGGCACCCGGGTCCGGTTGGTGGCGGCCCGGTGAGCGCCGCGCTCGAGGTGCTGCGGGCCGGTGCCCTCACCACCGTGCAGGACCTCGGCCGGCCCGGATACGCCCACCTCGGCGTGCCCCGCTCGGGAGCGCTCGACCCGGCCGCGCTGCGGCTGGCCAACCGGCTCGTCGGCAACCCGGAGACCGCCGCCGGCCTGGAGATCACCCTGACCGGCTGCGCGCTGCGGTTCACCCGGGCCGTCACCGTGGCCCTCACCGGCGCCCCGGCCGACGTACTGGTCGAGCGTCGGCCCGGGGACATCGGGCGGCCGCTGTCGCTGCCCGCCGGGGCGGTCCTGCGGGTCGGGCCCGCCCGGGCCGGGTTGCGCACCTGGCTGGCCGTCTCCGGCGGGATCGCGGTCGAGCCGGTGCTGGGCAGCCGGGCCACCGACACCCTCTCCGGCCTCGGCCCGCCGCCGCTGCGCGACGGCGACCGCCTCCCCCTCGGTCCCGCCGCCGGCCGGCCCGCCCCGGTGGACGCCACGGCCACCCCGCCCGTCCCCGCGCGGCTGCGGCTGGAGCTGCGGCTCGGTCCCCGGCACGACTGGTTCACCGCGGCCGCGCTCGACCTGCTGCTGAGCACCGCGTACGCGGTCAGCCCGCTGAGCAACCGGGTCGGCGCGCGACTGGCCGGCGCGGCCCTGCCCCGCGCGGTGGCCGGCGAGCTGCCCAGCGAAGGGCTGGTCCTCGGCGCCGTCCAGGTGCCGCCGGACGGCCAACCGCTGATCTTCCTCGCCGACCATCCGACCACCGGCGGATACCCGGTCCTCGGGGTGGTGGCCGACGTGACCCCCCTCGCGCAGGCCCGGCCAGGCACTACGGTGAGGTTCCATGGACCTCAACGCTGACCTCGGCGAGGGATTCGGGATCTGGCGGCTCGGCGACGACGAGGCGCTGCTCGACCTCATCACCTCGGCCAACATCGCCTGCGGCTTCCACGGCGGCGACGCGTCCACCATGCACCGGGTCTGCGCCGCGGCCGCCGAGCGCGGGGTCAGCGTCGGCGCCCAGGTCGGCTACCGGGACCTCGCCGGCTTCGGCCGGCGGCACATCGCCTACGGCTTCTCCGAGCTGCGGGACGAGACGATCTACCAGCTCGGGGCGCTCGACGCGTTCTGCCGGCTGTTCCGCACCCGGGTCCGCTACCTCAAGCCGCACGGCGCGCTCTACCACGCGGCGGCCTGCGACGAGGCCCAGGCCGCCGCGCTGGTCGCCGCCGTCAACGGGTACGACCACGAACTGCCGGTGCTCTGCCCGCCCGGCTCGGTGCTCGCCCAGCTGGCGGTCGGCGCCGGGCTGCGGGTCGTGCCCGAGGGCTTCGCCGACCGCAACTACCTGCCCAACGGCCAGCTGGTGCCGCGCAGCGCCCCGGACGCGCTGATCACCGACCCGGACCAGGTGGCCAGCCGGGCGGTCCGGATGGCCACCGAGCGCACCGTGGTGGCGGTCGACGGCAGCGTGGTGCCCTGCCACGTCGAGTCGATCTGCCTGCACGGCGACACCCCCGGCGCGGTGCGCTGCGCCGAGCTGGTCCGGGCCGCCCTCATCGACGCCGGCGTCACGCTCAGCCCGTTCGCCTGACCGGCCCGGCTCGACGTCCGCGGTGGAGCCGGGCGCCCGCGGCCGGGCTCAGCCCTCGTCCAGGCCCCGCAGGACGAGCGGCAGCCGGGTCGCGCCGCCGGCCATCACCCGCACCGGTACGCCCCAGTCCTGCCGGGTCAGGTGGCAGGCCGCGTGCTCGACGTCGGCGTCGCAGGTGGCCGCCTGGGCGGTGACCTGGAGCACGCCCTGCGCCACCGACCCGTCCAGCACCAGCCGGCGGGACAGGTCCGTGGTGGTCCCGGCCCCCTCCACCAGCAGCTCCGGCGGGGAGGCGGAGACCACCAGCCGGGTCGACGGCCCGTACGTCTCGTCCAGCTTCTGCCCCGGTGCGGGCGTGAAGATCACGTCGAGGGTCAGCTCGCCGGCCGCCACGTCCGTGGGCTTGCGTTCCAGCTTGTGCCGCGGGCCGTCCACGGTGTTCGCGCCGGCCGCGCTGAGCGCCCCCGGGGCCAGCGCGGTCAACCGGTGCGCGGCGGACTCGACCACCAGCACGCCGCCCTCGGCGGTGAGCACCACGTCGCTCGGCTCGGCCAGCCCGTCCGCCACCGTGCCGACCTGGTCGGTCTCCGGGTCGAAGCGGCGCACCGCGCCGTTGTACGTGTCGGCGATCAGCACCGAGCCGTCGGGCAGCGCGCACACCCCGAGCGGGTGCTGGAGCAGCGCCCGGTCGGCCGCCCCGTCGACGTGGCCGAAGTCGAACAGCCCCTGGCCGACCGCGGTGTGCATCGCCCCGTCCTCGACGTAGCGCAGAGCGCTGGTCTCGCTGTCGGCGATCCAGAGCCGGCGGCCGTCGGCCGAGACCGACAGCCCGGAGGGCTGCGCCATCCAGACGTCCGGCAGCGGCCCGTCCCGCAGCGCCTCGACCGTGGTGCCCGCGTACATGCCGGCGGTCCGCTTCACCGGGTCGAACCACCAGAGCTGGTGGATGCCGGCCATCGCGATGACCACCTTGTCGTCGTACCAGGCGACGTCCCACGGGGAGGAGAGGTCGACCGCGAGCGCGTCGTGCGCGTGGTCGTCGACCGTCGAGCGCCACTGCCGGCCGGTGCCGGCGACGGTGACCACCTCGCCGGTCTCCAGCCGGACGCCGCGCAGCAGGTGGTTCACCGTGTCCGCGACGACCAGGTCGTACCCGGCCACCTCGGCGACGTGCGGGGGAAGCAGGCAGAGGCCCTGCGGCTCGGAGAAGCTGGCCGCGTCGGCCGGGCCGTCGGCGTGGCCGCGGGTGCCGGTGCCGATCCGGCGCAGCGGCCGCTCGCCGTCCGGGGCCAGCTCGACCAGGGAGTGCCGGGCCGAGTCGGAGACCAGCAGGTTGCCGCCGTCGAGCACCACGGCCTTGCCGGGGAAGCGCAGCGTGGTCTCCGGCTCGGCGGGCGGCACGTACGGGCCCTCGCCCCGGTGCAGGGTGCCCTTGGCCTCGTGGGTGGCGATCAGCTCGTCGATCAGCTTGGCCAGCCCTTCGGCGTGACCCTCGCCGGCCATGGTGGCGACCACGTAGCCCTCCGGGTCGATCACCGAGAGGGTCGGCCAGGCCTTCGCCGCGTACTGCTGCCACATGTCCATCTCGGGGTCGTCGAGCACCGGGTGGTGCACGCCGTACCGCTCGACGGCGGCGGCGAGGGCCGCGGCGTCCTTCTCGTGCTCGAACTTGGGCGAGTGCACGCCGATCACGACCAGCACGTCGCCGTAGCGCTCCTCCAGCGGGCGCAGCTCGTCGAGGACGTGCAGGCAGTTGATGCAGCAGAAGGTCCAGAAGTCGAGGAGAACGATCCTGCCCCGCAGGTCGGCCAGGGTGATCGTCTTCCCGCCGGTGTTCAGCCAGGCCCGGCCCCGCAACTCAGGGGCGCGTACGCGTGCGCTCATGGCCCCATCGTGCCGCACGGCCGGCGGCGGGCCGGCCGGAAGGGGGGTGATCGAGGCGCAGCCGACACCACCGGCCGGCGCGGCGGCGGCCGGAAGAAAGTCGGCGGGCTGGCCGGGAGAAGCGGGCGGGCGGGGTCACGGTCGGCCGTGACCCCGCCCGCCCGGAACTGCTACTTGGCGGCCGGCTTCAGGCAGAGCACCCGGTTCGTCCCGTCCCCGGGGAGCACCACGTGCGGCTGCGCCGGGTCGGCGCACTTCTCCTTGCTGTCCACCTTGGCGACCACCGAGAACGCGCCCGGCTCGGCGCACTGCGCGGCCGTCGCGCCGTTGCCCGACTGCTTGACGCAGGAGCCGACGGCCGGGTCGAACGGGGCCGGCTTGTCGTCTCCGCCGATCTTGCCGAGCAGGGTGAGCAGGCCGAGCGGGATGGCCAGGATGAGCACCGCCGCGATCAGCACGAGGGCGAGCACCCGACCGTTGCGCACCTTCGGCACGGGCGCCTCGGTCTTCGGCTCCGCCTCCGGCTTGAACGAGTCGAACCGGCCCTGCTCGGGGTCGCCGGTCGGGCCCGGCTGCCAGGCCGGCGGGGCCTGCTGGGGCGGCGGCGGGAACGCGGGCGGGAAGCCACCCTGACCCGGCGCGCCGGGCCCCTGACCGGGTACGGCCACGGAGGCGCGCCCGCCGGCCGGGCTGCCGTACTGCTCCGGCTGCCCGCCGGGCCCGCCGTACTGGCCCTGGTGGGCGAACGGGTCCTGCCCGGCCGGGCTGCCGTACGGCTCCCGCTGGCCGGCCGGCCCGCCGAACGGGTCGTTGGCGCGGTCACCCTCCTGCGGGTGCACCCCGTTGACCGGCCGGTTGTTGGCGGCCGGGTCCATGAAGGACGGCACGCCCGGCGGGAACGGCGGCGGACCGGCGGGCGACGACGGTGCCGGGGGCGCCTCGGCGTAGCCGCTCGGCATCGCCGGGCGCTCCGGCTCCTCGGCGCGCGGCGCCGGCTCGTCGAAGCGGGCGGCCTCGCCCGGGTAGCCGCTCGGGGCGTCCTGCCCGGGCACCTCCTCCGGCTCCGGCGGGACCGGGCGGCCGTAGACCCGGGGCTGCGGGGCCGGCGTGGCGGCCGGGCGCAGGCTCTGGTCGGTGGGGGGCATCACCCGGCTGGCCAGCGGGACCGACGCGCTGGCGGAGACGTGGCCCGGTGTGCCGGACTCCGGGGAGGTCCGCGGCGCGGGCACCACCGGCCCGGCCGGCGACTGCGGCTTCTCGTGGGACGCCTCGCCCCAACTGCCGGCGCGCTCCGGCTCGTAGCCCTGCGGCTCCCGTTCGGCGGCCTCGGCGGCCGGGGAGTACTGCGCCGGCGGCAGGTAGTCGGCGGGCGGCGAGGCGGCCAGGGCGGCGCCCGGCACCCGCTGCTCCTGCGGCGGCAGCGGCACGGCGTTCGCCGGGGAGATGCCGGGGCCGGGGGCGGGCTGGTAGGCCGGTGCCTCGGCGCCCCGGTTGGGCTGCCAGTCGTTGGCCGGCGACTCGGCCGGCTCGGCCTCGGCCGCGCGGCCCCACGCCTCGCTGGCCGCCCACGGCTCGGCGGCCGGGATGGCCGGCGGCTGGGGCGGGTTCCACTGTGCCGGCTCGTCCTGGTTGCCGGCCCAGGAGGGCGGCGAGTCGGGGGACGGTACCGACGCGCTGGCGCGGGCCGGTGCCTCCGGCGGGCTCCAGGGCGCGGCCTCCGGGCGTTCGGCGGGCGGCCAGCCGGGCTGTGCCGGCGCGTCCTGGTCCCGCTGCTGGGGGGCGGCCGCGGCGCCGGTCCAGGACGGGCGCTGCTCGTCCGAGGCGTCCCAGCCGGGCTGCGGCGGGTCGGGCTGCCCGGCGGCGCGGCCGGCGGCCCAGCCGCCGGAGCCGTCCGGATCGTCCTGGTGACCGCCGGGCGGGCCGGCCTGCCAGCCGCCGGACTGGCTCGGGTCGCCCGGCGGCGTGGGCCGGGCGTTCTCGGTCGGGGCACCGGGGACGGGCACCTTGGCGGATGCCCGGGCGGGCGGCTCGGTCGGCGCCCACGCGGGCGCGGCCTGGTCCTGCTGTCCCCAGGCGGGCTGCTCGTGCTGCTGCTGGGCGGCGGTCCCCACGGGCCAGCCGCCGGAGCGGTCCGGCTGCGGCTCGGACGCCCCCGGCCAACCGCCGGCGCGGGCGGACTCGTCGTCCTGCTGGGGGGCGGGCCAGCCGCCGGAGCGGGACGCGTCGTCGTGCTGCTGGCCGGCGGGAACGTTCCAGGTCTCCTCGGGCGCCGTGGCCGGGGCGGGCACGTGCGCGGCGGCCAGGTTCGGGTCGGCGGACTGCGCCCAGGCCGGCTGCTCACCCTGGCCGGGCGCCGACGCGGCGCCCCAGGCGGGGGCGGCCGGTTCGGCCGGGGTGGCCCAGGCGGACGGGCCCGGCTCGGCCGGGTTCGACGGTCCGGCGGTCCAGGCCGGCGGGTTCTGCTCGGGCGCGCCCCAGCCCGGCTGCCCGGCTCGGTCCCACCCGCCGGGCTCGGCGGGCGGCGGCACCTGGGCGGCCCCACGGTTGGGCGGCGTCCAGCCGGTGGCCGGCTCGTCCTGGGCGGCCCACGCGGGTGCGGACCCGCCGCCGGCCGGCGGGGGCGGGGCCCAGCCGAGGTCGGGAGCGCCGGGGTACCCGTTGTCCTGCTGGGCCGGGCGGTCGCCGTACGGCGTCGGTCCGCCGGCTCCCGGCGACACCTCGCCCGGCTCCTGGCCAGGGCGGTGCGGGGCCTCGGACGTCATGGGTGCGCCTCCTCCGTCACATGTCACCGGCGATGCCGATCGGGACCGTCGGCAGGGTCGCCGGCGTCGCCGGCGGGTACCGGCGGTCGGGCTCCCCGCACCGTATCCGGTGGCCGCCCGGAGGCGTCCGGGGGAGCACCAGCCGTCACTCACCGTGGCCGGACGCTGCCGATCGGTCTTCGGGTGTCGCATGTGGTCCGGTAGCGGGCGGGTGGCGACCGAGCCCCACCGTACCGGGCGGTGCGGCGAGGTGGAATCCCGGTGCCGATCGGGGGCGGAACGCCGAAGACCCGCCCGGTCGCCCGGGCGGGTCTTCGAACTGGAGGAGGTGAGGAAAGTAAGAGGCGTCAGCTCATGTGACGCTGGGCGATGGCGAGAAGCTCTTCGCGGACCGCGGGCGAGTTGGCGGAACGCAGGGCGTGCTCGATGGCACGGGCCCGGCGGTTGGCGTCGCGGCGGGTGCGGATTCGCTCGATCATGCTCATCTTGGGTCTCTCCTCCTGGCTATTCGGTTGTCGGCCCCTTGATGTCTCTATTGAACCGCAGAACGGCGCGAACTTCCATCGATTATTAGGTGAGCTGAGCCACGTGCCTAAGGATCGTAGGCCAGGAGGGGTGAGGAGCCGACGTTTCTTCCCCCAACGGCCACGGCCGGTGTGCCGGGCGTTCACCCGTGCACACCGGCCGTGGCCTGATGCGAAGCGCCGTCAGGTCCAGGCGAGCAGCGCCGCCTCCGGATCGGCCAGGAAGTCCCCGATGTCGCGGAGGAACTTCGAGCCGAGCTCACCGTCGATGATCCGGTGATCGAAGGAGAGACCCAGCGTGGTGACCAGGCGCGGCTTCACCTTGCCCTTGTGCACCCAGGGCTGCTCCCGCACCGCGCCGAAGGCCAGGATCGCGGACTCGCCCGGCGGCAGGATCGGCGTACCGGTGTCCACGCCGAAGACGCCGACGTTGGTGATGGTCAGCGTGCCGCCCGACATGTCGGCCGGGGAGGTCTTCCCGGACTTCGCGGTCTGCACCAGATCGGTCATCGCGTCCGCCAGTTCGCGCAGCGAGAGCCGGCCGGCGTCCTTGATGTTCGGCACGATCAGGCCGCGCTCGGTGGCCGCCGCGATGCCCAGGTTGACGTACTCCTTGACCACGATCTCGTCGCCGGCCCAGGTCGAGTTGACCATCGGGTGGCGCTTGACCGCGAGCAGCACCGCCTTGGCGACCAGCAGCAGCGGCGAGACCCGCACGTCGCGCCACTCGCGCCGGCCGCGGAGCCGGTCCAGGGCCTTCATGGCCCGGGTCACGTCGACGGTCAGGAACTCCGTGACGTGCGGGGCGGTGAACGCCGAGCGGGCCATGTTCTCCGCGGTGAGCTTGCGTACCCCCTTGACCGGGATCCGCTGCTCGCGGTCCGCGCCGAAGCTCGCGGCCGCCGTCGCCGGGGCGGTGGCGGCCAGTGGCTCGGCCGCCGCCGGGGTCCCGCTCGCCGCCCGCTGTACGTCCTCCCGGGTGATCGAGCCGAGCGGACCCGAGCCGGTCAGCGTGGCCAGGTCGATGCCGAGATCCTTGGCCAGCTTGCGGACCGGCGGCTTGGCCAGCACCGGACCGGCGGCCCGGGCGGTGCCGTTCACCGCCGGCGCGGGGGCCGCCGGAGCGGCCGGCACCGGCGGGGTCGGCTGGGCCGGCGCCGCGGGCTGGCTCGGCAGCTCACCCTTGCGCGGCCGGCGCTTGGCCGGCGCGTTGCGCGGGCCGTAGCCGACCAGCACGGCGGTACGCCCGCCCGGCGCCACGCCACCGATCAGGCCCGGCTCGACCATGCCCTCGGCGGGCGCGACCTGGACCGCGGCCAGCGACGCGGCCGACGGGGTGGGCAGGTCCGACGCCGGGGCGGCGGTCGTCGACTCCTCCACCGGCCCGGCGCCCGGGTCGGTGTCGATCGCGATGATCGGGGTGCCCACCTCGACGGTGGACCCCTCCGGGTGGAAGATCGACTGCACCCGGCCGGCCCACTTCGCCGGGATCTCGACCGCCGCCTTCGCGGTCTCCACCTCGACGATCGGCTGGTTCAGCTCGATGTCGTCGCCCACCTTGACCAGCCAGGCGAGGATCTCGCCCTCGGTCAGGCCCTCACCCAGGTCGGGGAGGTTGAATTCCTTGATCCGCGACATGCCGCTCACCAGCCGAAGGTGCGGTCGACGGCGTCGAGCACCCGGTCGAGGTCGGGCAGGTACTCCTCCTCCACCCGGGCGGCCGGGTAGGGGATGTCGAAGCCGGTCACCCGCAGCACCGGGGACTCCAGGGAGTAGAAGCACTCCTCGGTGATCCGGGCCGCGATCTCCGAGCCCAGGCCCAGGTTGCCCGGGGCCTCGTGGACGACCACGCAGCGGCCGGTGCGCCGCACCGACTCGTACGCGGCGGTCAGGTCCAGCGGGGAGAGCGTGCGCAGGTCGATGACCTCCAGCTCCCGGCCGTCCTCGGCGGCGGCGGTGGCCGCGTCCAGGGCGGTACGGACCATCGGCCCGTACGCCAGCACGGTCGCGTCGGCGCCCGGCCGGACGACCCGGGCGGCGTGCAGCGGGTACGCCTCGGCCACCGGGGCCTCCAGCTCGACCGGACCCTTCTCCCAGTAGCGCCGCTTCGGCTCCAGGAAGACGATCGGGTCGTCGGAGGCGATGGCCTGCTGGATCATCAGGTACGCGTCCTGCGGGTTGGCGCAGCTCACGACCTTGAGGCCGGCGGTGTGCGCGAAGTACGCCTCGGGCGACTCGGAGTGGTGCTCGACCGCGCCGATGCCGCCGCCGTACGGGATCCGGATGACCATGGGGATCCGGACCTTGCCCTGCGAGCGGTAGTGCATCTTCGCCACCTGCGACACGATCTGGTCGTACGCCGGGTAGACGAAGCCGTCGAACTGGATCTCGCAGACCGGCCGGAAGCCGCGGATGGCCAGGCCGACCGCGGTGCCGATGATGCCGGACTCGGCGAGCGGGGTGTCGATCACCCGCTGGTCACCGAAGTCCTTCTGCAGGCCGTCGGTGATCCGGAAGACGCCGCCGAGCTTGCCGACGTCCTCGCCCATGATGACGACCTTCGGGTCGTTCTCCAGGGCCTTGCGCAGGCCGGCGTTGAGGGCCTTGCCGAGGGTGAGCGTCTCCGTGGCCATCAGTGCGCGCTCCCCTCGAACGACTCCAGGTACTTGGTGAACTGGGCCCGCTGCTCGTCGAGCTCCGGCGACCCGTGGGGGTAGACGTGGTCGAACATGGTCACCGGCTCCGGGTTGGGCATGTCGAGCACCCGCTCGCGCAGGTGCACCGACTCGGTCCGGGCCTGCTCGTCGACCTCGGTGAAGAACGACTCGTCGGCGATCTGCTGCTTGGTCAGGAACGCCTTCATCCGGGCGATCGGGTCCTTGGCCTGCCAGGCCTCGACCTCGCTGGCGATCCGGTACCGGGTCGGGTCGTCGGAGGTGGTGTGCGCGCCCATCCGGTAGGTGTACGCCTCGATCAGGCTCGGGCCCTGGCCGTGCCGCGCGTTGTCCAGCGCGTGCCGGGTCACCGCGTACGACGCGAGCACGTCGTTGCCGTCCACCCGCACGCCCGGGAAGCCGAAGCCGCCGGCCCGCCGGTAGAGCGGGACGCGGGTCTGCCGCTCCAGGGGCTCGGAGATGGCGTACTGGTTGTTCTGGCAGAAGAAGACCAGGGGGGCGTTGAAGACGCTGGCCCAGACGAACGCCTCGTTGACGTCGCCCTGGCTGGTGGCGCCGTCGCCGAAGTAGGCGATCACGGCCTCGCCGTCGTCGCCACCGGTCTTGCCGTCCATGGCGACGCCCATGGCGTACCCGGTCGCGTGCAGGGTCTGCGCCCCGATCACGATCGTGTACATGTTGAACTTGAACTCGTTGGGGTCCCAACCGCCCTGGTCGACGCCGCGGAACAGGCCGAGCGGCATGATCGGGTCGATGCCCCGGCAGTAGAGGACGCCGTGCTCGCGGTAGGTCGGGAAGGCCATGTCCTGCGGGCGCAGCGCCCGGCCGGAGCCGACCTGGGCCGCCTCCTGACCCAGCAGGCTGGCCCAGAGGCCCAGTTCGCCCTGGCGCTGCAGCGCGGTGGCCTCGGCGTCGAGCTTGCGGACCAGCACGAGGTCGCGGTACAGCCCGCGGTACTCCTCGTCGGTGAAGTCCACCCGGTACTCGGTCCCGTCCGGGCCGAGCGCGCTCTCGATCCGCTCGCCCTCCGGCGTCAGCAGCTGTACGAGTTCCGGCTCGCCCGCCACGGTGGCGCGCTTGGAACGGGGTGCGGCCCGCTTGCTGCGGGTGGCGGCCCCGGGGTCGCCCTTTGCCATCCGTCTCTCCCTGTCTGGTCTGCGCCGGCGCCGGGGGGTGACCCGTGCCGCGCACATCGTGCGCCCGATCCGGCGGGTGCCGGGTCGGTCCCTGGCGGCCGCGCCTAGCCCCGGTGAGGGTTGCCGCGCGGCGTGAGCCGGGGTCCCGTTTCAGAACCCGGCCCGGGAGCGCCGGCGCCGTACCGCACCAGCCGCGGGGTGCGCGGAGGTGGCGGCTGCGTTGCCGTCGTGTCTGAATGATTGCAGAGGAGGTGAGCGGGCCCACAGTATGGCCTCCCCCGCCTGTGAGGTTCGGTCTGGTTCACGACGGATAGGTACTTTGTCGGTTTGGACCGTCCAGTACCGACGGACAATTTGTGTGTCGACACGCGGTGGCGGCTGGTGAACTGAGCGTCACTGGTCCAAGCTGACTGGTGTCCCGCTGGGCGTTAAACGGCGTTTGTCCGCTTCGCTGTGCCGTGCGTACGGCCGGGATCCCGCCGACGACGTACGAGGAGTGAGCCGGTGTCCGAACCAGCAGAGGGTCCGGGTATCCCACTTCTCGGCCGCCACCGCGCCGGCTCCTGGGCCGGCTACCGGCGGGTCGTCGGCAGCCACCGCGCGCCCGCCACCGGCGGCCCGACCCGCGGTTACCTCTTCACGGTCGCGCTGCTCGCCGGCACCGCGTCGATGCCGATCCTGGCCGCCTTCAGCACCGGCTCGGCCACCGTGGGCAACAGCGCCCTGCCCGACAGCGGCAGCCGGTTCATCCCGACCCCCTCGGTCGGCCCGGTGGTGATCCCGCTGCCCGACGGCACCCAGCCGCCCCTGCCGTCGACGCCCGCCACCGGCGGGGCGACCAGCCTGCCGGGTCGGCCGCCGCTGCTCCCGGCCGCCCCCGCCCTGCCCGTCGACAACGACCTCGGCTCGCAGCGCCGGTCGCTGCCCGGCGCGCCCGCCCGCCGGGCCGACCGGCCGACGCCGAGCAGTTCGCCGCGCCCGACCCCGGCCCCCACGCCGACCCCGTCGGCCACCGACCCGGCGACGCCGGAACCCACCCCGAGCCCGACCGCCGAGCCCACCGCCACCTTCTCCGAGCCGGTGCCGGACCCGTCGACCAGCAGCCCGTCCCCGGACCCCGCCGACACCGCCTCGCCGGGCGGCTCTCCCGCGCCGGACGACTCCCCGGCGCCCAGCAGCCCGCCGCCGCCCTCTCCCGGGCCGACGGCGAGTCCCACCGGCGACCCGGCACCGAGCCCTACGGCGTCGCCCCGCCCGCCCGCCGGCGCCGGGCCCGACCGTCGGCCCCGGCCCGCCGCGCCCCGGCCGGGCCCGCGCAGGTCCGGTCCCCTGACGGCCGCCCGTCCCACGCCCACGCCGGTGCCGCGGCTGCGCCCGGCGGTCCCGCCGGCGGCCCGGCCGGCCCCGGCGCCGCTACCCGCGGCGGTACCCGACCGCCCGGCCGCCCCGATCGCGACCCTCGGCTGAGGCGCGGGCCGGGGGCCGTGCGAGAGACGGCGTCCGGTCAGGCCGGGTCGTCGGTGAGCCGGTGCCGGTTGGCCTCGATCCAGGCGTTCAGCGCGGCCGGGTCGTCCGGGTCCACGCCGTCCGCCATCAGCTGGGCGACCGCCGCGGTGGCCGGGCTGCGCCGCTCACCGGTGCTGTAGAGCCGGGCGAACTCGGGGATCATCTCCTCGATCGCCTCGTCCGTCCGGTGGGCCGCCGCCGCCGGCAGCCCGCGCTGGCGAGAGGCGTACGCCGCCCAGCCGCGCAGCACCCGGGGCAGCATGGCCGCGTCGTCCATGTCCAGCACGGCCCGCCGGTGCACCCAGTCGAGCAGGAACAGCTCGGCGACCATCGGGCTCCACCGGGTGGGGTCGGCGTCCGGGAAGCTCGCCGCGTGGTCCAGCAGCAGCCCCAGGCAGAAGTGCAGGGACGGCAGCTCCGTGTCGGCGACCGAGTCCAGGCCGAACCGGGCGGCCTCCGGCGAGCCGAGGAAGCCCCGGATCAGCCGGCTGCGCTCCTCGTCGGTGGGAGGCGGCTGGGTACCCGCGTCCGTCGCGACGGCCCGGCCCGGCAGCACGGCCAGCCGGGCGCCGACCAGCGCCCGGTCGGTGGCGAGCGAGCCCTGGGCGGGCAGCTCGCCGAGGCTGTCGGTGACCGTCAGGTAGCGGCCCACCTCGGCGCGCATCCGGGCCGGGTCCTCGGTGCGGAACCAGGTGAGCTCGTCCTCGGTGCAGATCTCCCGGGCCTGCTCGACGATCCGCCCGGCCGGACCGCCGACGAAAACGTCCTTGGTGATGCCGATGTTGTGGTCGACCAGGGCCACCAGGGCGTGCTCCGGCCCGCCCTCGGCATCGTCGTAGGCGAAGGTGGCCAGGTAGGAGGTCTGGTCGCCGTACACGTCCCCGTACGCCCAGGCGCCGGTGAGGTGCACCCGCCCGAGCTGCGCGGCCCAGGCCGGGGCGTACGCGCCGGGGCGGACCCGGGCGGTGCCCTCGGCCTCCGGCACCAGGGCGGCGAAGACGCTGCGGATGGTGGTCGCGGCGGCGCTGCGCCGCCGGGCGGTGACCGCGAGGAACCCGGTCACGAACTCGCGGACGGCGGCCTCCCGGTCGGTTTCCGCGACGGCGTAGACGCTGCCCAGCAGCGCGGCGCCGAGCATCTCGGCGTCGAGGGCGGAGTCGAGCCTCGTCACGTCGCGTGCGGCGTGCAGCACCGCCTCGTAGGGGGTCTGTGGCGTGGCCATGCACCGACCCTACGCCGCCCGGCCGGCCCGGGCCCCGCGCAGCACGCCGGGTTCAGCGGCGCGCCGCGTCGTGCAGCGCCTCCCGGGCCTGCCCGTAGCGGGCCAGCACCGCCCAGACCGGGTTGAGCACGTACTTCTCGCCGACGCTGCCCACCGAGGTCAGCAGCCGCCGCTCGGCCCGCTGCCGGGCCCGCCGGGCCGCCAGCCGGATCACCGGCCGGCTGAACGCCGCCACCAGCAGCCCGGCGAGCAGGCCACCGAGGAGCAGCACCGTCGGCCAGGGCACCGTGCCGAGCCTGGGGTACTCCAGCGCGGGCAGGCCGAGCGCCTGCAGCGCGTAGCCGAGGACCAGCCAGCCCAGCCCGGCCACCGCGGCCAGGGTGACCAGCCACTGCAGGCCGCCGACCACCCGCCACCAGAGCGGCCGCCCGGTCAGGCCCAGATCGGTGGCGGCCACCGCGTGGTCCAGCGCGTCCGGCAGGTCGGCCAGCCGGGACCGGGCCGCCCCGATCACCGTGGCCGGCCAGGGCGCCGGCAGGTCGGCGGCGGAGCGGTCGGCCATCGCCCGGATGGCCAGGTTGAGCGCCGAGCGCTGGGCGGCGGTCGGATCGGGTACGGAGGTCGCGGCGACCAGGCTCTCCGCCGGCGCGTCGGGTGCCCCGCCGGGCAGGTGCAGCCGGCGCAGCGGGTCCGGCCGGAGCCGGCGCCAGCCGCGCACCAGCGGCCAGCCGGTGCTGCCCGCCGCGCGGTGCCGGTACGCCGCCTCGACCGCCCCGGCCACCGTCGGCACCCCGGCCGCGCCGGCCAGCGCCGCGGTGAGTTCCTGCGCCGAGGCGTCGCCCGGCCGGGTGCTCGGTGGCTCCGGCCCGACCAGCGGTGTCAGCCCTTCCACCACGGTGTCCACGTCGCCGGCCAGCCGGCGCAGGGCGGCCTGCCGCTCCGCGACCGTACGCTCCAGCTCGGCCCGGAGCCCGTCCAGGCCGGCCGGGTCCACCGCCACGGTGGGCAGCAGCGGCACGCCCTCCAGCCCGTCGGCGTCGAGCAGCCGGCGCAGGTCGCCGAGGACCCGGGGCAGCTCCGCCGGCGGCAGCCGGTCGACCTGGTTGAGCACCACCACGGTCACGTCCCGGTGCCGGTGGAACTCGCGCAGGTAGCTGGTGTGGATCACCCGGTCGGCGTACTTCTGCGGATCGACCACCCAGACCACCAGGTCGACCAGGCCGAGCAGCCGGTCCACCTCCAGCCGGTGGGCCTGCTGCACCGAGTCGAAGTCGGGCAGGTCCAGCAGGACCAGGCCGTGCAGGCCGGATTCGTCGTCGCCGTCCAGCGGGCTCTCCCGGACGAACCGGTGCCGGGGCAGCACGCCGATCCAGTCGAGCAGCCGGGACGCGCCCTCCAGTGGCCCCCAGACGCAGGCGTGCGCCACCCCGGTGGTGGGCCGGCGCACCCCGACCGGGGACAGATCCAGCCGGGCGAGCGCGTTGAACAAGCTCGACTTGCCGCTGCCGGTCGCCCCGGCCAGGGCGACCACGGTGTGGTGCCCGGAGAGGGCGAGCCGGGTACCGGCCCGCTCGACCACGGTGTGCGCGGCGACCAGTTGAGTGTCGGGCACCAGCCCGTCCGCCGCGGTGAGGAAGCGCTGGACCGCCTGGAGGCGCGCGATCAGGACGTCCGGGTCGATCCGCTGCTCGCCCCGGAACGCCTCCCGCATCCGGCCCACGATGTTGCTCACCGTCGCCCACCCTCCGCGCTCCGGTGGCCCGCGCTCACCGGTCGCCGCCCGGCTCGGGCGTGGGCAGGGCCGGGCCGTCGGTGCGGGCCAGGCCGCTGCGGTGGCGGGCCCGCTCCACCTCGACCGCGGCCCGGCGCAGCGCGGCACCGGAGTCGGCGGCCGGGCGGGCGGCGCCGGTGCGGTCGAGGAACCGGTCGGCCTCCTCGCCGAGCAGCGTGGCGACCCGGTCGAGCAGGTCGCTCCGGGCCGTGTTGGCCAGGTTGCGGACCGCCTGGTCGCCGAAGATCGCCTGGAGGACGGCCTGCCCGGCGACCGCCGTGCCGGCGCCGGTGGCCAGCTCCAGCCCGGTCGGGATGAACGCGGTGGAGGCGAAGACCCCGATCATGACGGCCAGGCCGGTGGCGTTGACCGCGTACGCGGCGGTGCGGGCCACGAACCGGCGGTCACCGCCCTCCTCCCGGACCAGCTCCAGCACCCCGCGCTGCCAGTCGCGGACCAGCCGCTCGGCGCGTTCGGCGAAGTCGTCCGACGCGTGCGCGAGGCCGGGGTCGAGCAGCGCCGCCCCGGCCGGGTGCGCCTTCCACCCGGTGTACGCGTTCTCCGCCGCCTCGGCGGCCACCCCGCGCAGCAGCGTGACGAGCTGCGACTCGATGGCGGTCCGCAGCTCGGCGGCGGGGGCGGGGCGCCCGGTGACGGCGGCCACCACCCGGTCCCGCAGCCGGCCGATCCGGGCCTCCAGGGTGCGGAAGAACTCGCCGGTGCCGACGAACTCCTGCCAGCGGGCCAGCACCTCGCCGCGGAGCAGCCGCCCGTCCCGCAGGCCCTGGTCGACCGTCCGGTGGGCCGCCCGGTACGCCGCCCGCACCCGCTCGTCCAGCGCGTCCGCGGCGGCCACCTGCTCGTCGGCGGCGTCGGCCAGCGCCTCCACGGTGGGGTGCAGCGCGGCCAGCGCGCCGTCCAGGGTCTGCCGGACCACGGCCGCGCGGGCGTCGGCGTCGGCGGCGAGCCGGGCGAACCAGGCGCTCAGCGGGGCGGTGACCCGGTCCGGCAGCAGCCCCTGCCCGTCCACCCAGGTCTCCGGCAGGACGAAGAGTGGCGCGGCGCCCAGCTCCTGCTCGGCGAGCATCTCCGAGAGGTGGGCGGCGATCTCGTCGACGGCCTCCGGGGGCACCCGGTCGAGGACCATGGCGATCGCCGTGCCCCGCGCCCGGGCGCTGCGCAGCAGCTCCCAGGGGACGGCGTCGGCGTACCGGGCGGCGGTGGTGACGAAGAGCCAGAGGTCGGCGGCGGCGAGCAGTTGGCCGGCGAGCGCCCGGTTGGCGTCGACCACCGAGTCGATGTCGGGCGCGTCGAGGAAGGCCAGGCCGGCGGGGAGCGCGGGGGCGGTGACCAGGTGCAGGGTGCCGGGCTGGTCGCTCGGGTCGTTGGTGCGGGTCAGGCCCGGCAGCAGCTCGCCCTGCCGGAACCAGGCCGAGTCGGCCGGGTTGCAGACCAGCACCGGGGAGCGGGTGGTGGGGCGGAGCACCCCGGCGGCGCTGACCCGCGCCTGGACGAGGCTGTTGACCAGCGTCGACTTGCCGGCGCCGGTGGAGCCGCCGACCACCACGAGGAGCGGGGCGTCGAGCCGGGCGAGCCGGGGCAGCAGGTAGTCGTCGAGCTGGTCGGTGAGGGCCGCGGTGGTCCGGCGAGCCGGCTCGGCCGAGGGCAGGGCCAGCGGGAACCGGGCGGCCACGATCGCGGCCCGTAGGCCGGTGAGCGTGGCAGGGAGACCGTCCGCGCTGCTGGCGGGCGGATCCTCCCCGGCCTCGGGGCCGGTCCGGGCTGCGACGGCGGGCGCGCCGGAACGGGTGGCGGAATCGCCATGCGTCGTCACCGCTAAAGCGTGCCCGACCGACGCAAGGTAAGACAACCGGACGGTAATAACGGTCAGGTTGCGTCGGGTCGACTCAACCTCGACTTGCGGTTTGCCGAGGGCGTGGCACTATTGAGTCAAGTTCACTCAACTTGTGGTGCGGTCGCTGCGGGCGACCCGCCGGGCAGGCCCGTTGACCTGCCCACCTTCTCGAAGCGAGGAAGCGAACATGGCACGTGCGGTCGGCATCGACCTCGGCACGACGAACTCCTGCGTCAGCGTTCTCGAGGGCGGTGAGCCCACCGTCATCGCCAACGCTGAGGGCTCGCGTACGACTCCCTCGATCGTCGCGTTCGCCCGCAACGGCGAGGTGCTCGTCGGTGAGGTCGCCAAGCGCCAGGCGGTGACCAACCCGGACCGGACCATCCGCTCGGTCAAGCGGGAGATCGGCACCAACTGGACCGTCGACATCGACGGCAAGAAGTACACCCCGCAGGAGATCTCGGCCCGCACGCTGATGAAGCTCAAGCGGGACGCCGAGGCGTACCTGGGTGAGCAGATCACCGACGCGGTGATCACCGTGCCGGCGTACTTCAACGACGGGCAGCGCCAGGCCACCAAGGAGGCCGGTGAGATCGCCGGCTTCAACGTGCTGCGGATCGTCAACGAGCCGACCGCGGCCGCCCTGGCGTACGGGCTCGACAAGGGCTCCAAGGAGCAGACCGTCCTGGTCTTCGACCTCGGTGGCGGCACCTTCGACGTGTCGCTGCTCGAGCTGGCCGAGGGCGTCATCGAGGTCAAGTCCACCAGCGGTGACAACCACCTCGGCGGCGACGACTGGGACCAGCGGATCATCGACCACCTGGTGAAGACCTTCCGCGGCGAGCACGGCATCGACCTGTCCCAGGACAAGATGGCCATGCAGCGGCTCAAGGAGGCGGCCGAGAAGGCCAAGATCGAGCTGTCCGCCGCCACCACCAGCAACATCAACCTGCCGTACATCACCGCCGGCTCGGCCGGCCCGCTGCACCTCGACGTGACGCTGAGCCGCGCCGAGTTCCAGCGCATGACGCAGGACCTGCTGGACCGCTGCAAGGGCCCGTTCGAGCAGGCCGTGAAGGACGCCGGGATCAAGATCTCCGACGTCGACCACGTCATCCTGGTCGGCGGCTCCACCCGGATGCCGGCCGTGACCGACCTGGTCAAGCAGCTCACGGGCCGCGACCCGAACAAGGGCGTCAACCCGGACGAGGTCGTCGCCGTCGGCGCCGCCCTGCAGGCCGGTGTGCTCAAGGGTGAGGTCAAGGACGTCCTGCTGCTCGACGTGACCCCGCTGAGCCTGGGCATCGAGACCAAGGGCGGCATCTTCACCAAGCTCATCGAGCGCAACACCACCATCCCGACCAAGCGTTCCGAGGTCTTCACCACGGCGGACGACAACCAGCCGTCGGTGCTGATCCAGGTGTTCCAGGGCGAGCGGGAGATCGCGGCCTACAACAAGAAGCTCGGCACCTTCGAGCTGACCGGCCTCCCGCCGGCGCCGCGCGGCGTGCCGCAGATCGAGGTCACCTTCGACATCGACGCCAACGGCATCGTCAACGTGCACGCCAAGGACCTGGGCACCGGCAAGGAGCAGAAGATGACGATCACCGGCGGCTCCTCGCTGCCGAAGGACGACATCGAGCGGATGCGCCGGGACGCCGAGGAGCACGCCGACGAGGACAAGCGGCGCCGCGACGAGGCCGAGACCCGCAACGTGGCCGAGGCGCTCCAGTGGCAGACCGAGAAGTTCCTCGCCGAGAGCGGCGACAAGCTGCCCAGCGAAAACCGCGACCAGCTCAACGAGGCCCTCGGCGAGCTGCGCAGCGCGCTCGGCGGCCAGGACATCGACAAGATCAAGGCCGCGCACGAGAAGCTGGCCCAGGTCTCCCAGCAGGCCGGCTCGCTGCTCTACTCCGCCCAGCAGGGCGAGCAGGGTGAGCAGGCCGGTCCGGGGGCGGCCGGTCCGGGCGCGGGTGCGCCCGGTGGCCCGCAGGCCGGCGGCGGCGACGACGTGGTCGACGCGGAGATCGTGGACGAGGACAAGAAGTGACCTTCGGTCCCGGACATGTTCTCCCGGCAGAGGATGAGGTAACCGCATGACGGAGAAGCCACGAGCCGCCGACCCGGGCTCGACCGGGTCGACGCCGGGTGGCTCCGCGAGCGCCGGGCAGGATGCCGGCGAGCAGCCGCGGGTGGTCATCCGTGACAAGCGCAAGATCGGCAAGACCACCGAGCAGCCGGCCTCGGACGCCGCGGCGGCGGACGCCGCGGCGGACGCGCCGGCCGAAGGGCTGGTCGAGGAGGCCGAGGTCGTGGTCGACGAGATCGAGGCCGAGGCCCCGGTCTCCGGGCCGCCGGTGGTCGACGCCCCGGCCCAGCCGAACGAGGAGGAGGCCGCCGCGGCGGCCGGCACCGCCGACGCCGAGCTGGAGTCGGTCCGCGCCGAGCTGACCGAGCGGACCCGGGACCTGCAGCGGGTGTCGGCGGAGTACGCCAACTACCGCAAGCGGGTCGACCGGGACCGCAACCTGGTGCAGGAGCAGGCGACCGGCAGCGTGCTCACCGCGCTGCTGCCGATCCTCGACGACCTGGACCGGGCCCGGGAACACGGCGACCTGGTCGGACCGTTCGGCTCGGTGGCGGAGCAGCTCACCGCCGCGCTGGGCAAGTTCGGCCTGACCGCGTTCGGCGAGCAGGGTGACCCGTTCGACCCGACCCGGCACGAGGCGGTGGCCCACC
The DNA here is from genome assembly GCF_040655175.1 of Micromonospora sp. NPDC050495. NCBI lineage: Bacteria > Bacillati > Actinomycetota > Actinomycetes > Micromonosporales > Micromonosporaceae > Micromonospora > Micromonospora sp. NPDC050495. Next base: position 154,761 of record NZ_JBFAJK010000001.1, read on the forward strand.
AGACCTCCGCCGACGTGACCGAACCGACCTGCGTGCAGGTCATGCGCCGGGGTTACCAGCTCGGCGAACGGCTGCTGCGGCCCGCCATGGTCGCGGTCGCCGACCCGGAGTAGTGCCGACCCGTGACGTCCCGCCCGCCCACTCCGGGCGGGCGGGACGACCGGGATACGTCCCGTGGAAGGGGGTGGACCGGTGAGTTCCAAGGACTGGATCGAGAAGGACTACTACGCCGCGCTGGGCGTGGAGAAATCCGCCTCCCCGGACGAGATCAAGAAGTCGTACCGGAAGCTGGCCCGGGAGTCGCACCCGGACCACAACCCCGGTGACCCGAAGGCCGAGGAGCGGTTCAAGGCCGTCTCCGAGGCGTACGCGGTGCTCGGCGACGAGAAGAAGCGCCGCGAGTACGACGAGATGCGCTCGCTCTTCGGCTCGGGCGCGTTCCGTCGCAACGCCCGCGGCGGCGGCCAGCCCGGCGGCATGCCGTTCGACGTCTCCGACCTGTTCGGCGGGGGCGCGGGCGGCGGCGAGGCGCGGTTCGGCGGCGGCGGCCTCGGCGACCTGTTCAGCTCGATCTTCACCGGCGGCGGCGCCGGTGGTGCGGCCCGCCCGCGCGGCCCGGCCCGGGGTCGGGACGTGGAGACCGAGGTGGCGCTGGACTTCTCCGACGCCGTACGCGGCGTCACCCTCCCGCTCACCCTGCGCGCGCCCGGCGTCTGCGAGACCTGCCACGGCAACGGGGCGAAGCCCGGCACCCAGCCGGTCACCTGTCCGGTCTGCCACGGCGCCGGGGTGACCACCCGCAACCAGGGGTCGTTCAGCTTCTCCGAGCCGTGCCGCAACTGCCAGGGCGTGGGCACCATCGTCGAGGAGAAGTGCCCGGAGTGCCACGGCACGGGCGGGGTGACCAAGACCCGCACCCTGAACGTCCGCTTCCCGGCCGGGGTCTCCGACGGCCAGCGCATCCGGCTGGCCGGCCGGGGCGAGCCCGGCGAGCGCGGCGGACCGGCCGGCGACCTGTTCGTCCAGGTGAAGGTGCGCCCGGATGAGCTGTTCGGGCGCACCGGAGACGACCTGACCCTGACCGTGCCGATCACGTTCGCGGAGGCGGTGCTCGGCACCGACCTGCGGGTGCCGACCCTGGACGGCACGGTGACCCTGCGGGTGCCGCCGGGTACGCCCAGCGGCCGGGTGCTGCGTGCCCGGGGCAAGGGAGTCGTACGCAAGGACGGCCGCGCCGGTGACCTGCTGGTCACGCTCGACGTGGTGGTCCCGGCGAAGGTGTCGGACGAGGCGCGAGCGGCGCTGGAGGCGTTCGCCGAACAGACCCCGCCCGCCGCCCGGGAACATCTCGACGCGCGGGTGCGTCGAGTCAGTTGACGCGGTGAGTCAGGCAGCGGAGGTGAGCGGGGATGTCGGAGGAGTTCGTCGGCTCGGGTGACCCTGCCTACGAGGCCAAGGTTCTGATGATCTCGGTCGCGGCGCGGATGGCGGGCATGCACCCGCAGACCCTGCGCCAGTACGACCGGCTGGGCCTGGTGCAGCCCGGCCGGGCGGCCGGCGGTGGTCGCCGGTACAGCGTCCGGGACGTGGTGCTGCTGCGGGAGGTGCAGCGGCTCAGCCAGGACGACGGGATCAACCTGGCCGGGGTCAAGCGGATCATCGGGCTGGAGCGGCTGCTTGAGCAGGCCCAGCAGCGGGTGGCCCGGCTGGAGGCGGAGCTGGATGCCGCGTACCGCCGGATCGCCGAGCTGGAGTCGCTGGGCGGCTTCGCGCGCGGCGACCTGGTCCCCACCAACCGCACCTCCACCGCGCTCGTGGTCTGGCGCCCCCGCCGCAACCCCGACCGCTGACCCACTCGGACGCCAAGGCCGGCGCGCCCCACCCGGGCCGCGCCGGCCTTCCCGTTCCCACCCGCGCCCCCCGTTCCCCGGCGCGTCACCTGTCCCCCCGACGCCGGGGCCTCCGGCGCGGTGCTCGCTTCCCGTTCCGTGCCCGGCGTCCGCCGCGGCGCCTGCGCCTGCCGGCGGCCGGGCTTCCCGCGTGGTGCCCGCTCCCCGGCTTCTCGCGTGGTGCTTCCACCCGTCCACGCCCGCTTCCCGCGCATCGTCCGGGGCATGGGTGGAACGCCATGGAGGTATCCGGCGGGGTTTGACCTCCATGACGTTCCACCCGTGCGGCGGGGGGAGGGTTCGGGGAGAAAGCGGGGTCCGAGGTGGTGGGGTTCGGTAGCCTGTGAATGCGGCCAACCAGCTCAATTCGGACTCCGAACTGGCAGGGGGAGCCATGGCGGAATCGGCGAAGAAGGTGGCGGAGCAGGCGGAGGAGCGGCTGGAGCAGGTGGCCGAGACGGTCCGGGAGCGATTCGACCGGATCTCGGCGGGCGGCTTCACCGAAAAGATCAGAGAGGGCCGCTTCGCGGACCAGGTGGACCACGGCGTCGACCGGGCCAGAGCGGACGAGCGGCGCAAAAAGCAGGGCGGGTCGGCAAGCTGACGATCCGTCGACGTGCGGGCCGGGACCCACGGGGGGTCCCGGCCCGTTCGTCGTCCCAGGGCAGAACGCTTGAGATCACCACAACGGAGCCGGCCTCACCACAACGGAGCCGGCGCGGGCACGTCGCGGACCTGGGGTGTGGGGCTGCCCTGACCGGCGGAGGGATCAAGCCTGACCGCGGAGCCGGGCACGGCGGGGCCGCACCCCACCGAGGAACGGACAGCCTCAGAGCCGGCGGTTCTCCCGGACCAGACCGCCCTCGCACCAGTCCCGGTAGACGAAGAGATCCGGTCGGGCGAGCAGCACCCGGCTGTTGTGCGCCCAGTTGCGCATCAGCTCGTCACCGACCCGCTCGGCCTGCTCGACCAGCTTGCGGAAGCGGCGCTTCGGGTGGGCCCGGAAATTGGTCCGGATGCCGTCGGCCGCGTAGATGTAGAGGCAGTGCAGGGCGAACCGGCGGGCCGGGCAGGCCGGGTCCATGGCCAGTTCGAAGAGCGTCCCGACCAGGTGGTCACCGGCGACCAGCAGGTCCCAGTCCTGCGGCATGGACGTCAGCGGCACCGAGTCGGGCTGGTACGCCCACGACCGCAACTCGGCCGGCGACGGGTCGACGGGGTTGGCGAAGCCGCGGAACGTCTCTTCCTGCACGTTCACCGGCCGACCTTCCGCTTGCGCTGGCGGGGGCACCGGCCACCCGCGGACTGGCTGCTGGGGCGACACGTTAACCCGGTTGCCCGGGACAGCGGTAGACCTTCCCGGAACCAATTCGGCAACCGTTGGCCGGACCGGGTCCACCGTATGGTCGACCCGGCCCGGTCGGGGTCATTTGACCGCTTCCACCGGCAGGCGGGTCCGGGGGGCGCTGCGCCGGCGCAGCCAGCGTTTGAACCACGGCATGTCGGGCAGTCGGGCCAGCACCGGGCCGGTCACCACGGTGATCAGCACGTACGCGGTGGCGAGGGCGGCCAGCTTCGGCTCGACCGGGTAGGTGGCGGAGACCGCGAGCCCGGCGATGACGATCGAGAACTCGCCGCGCGGGGTCAACGCGAAGCCGGCCCGCCAGCGACCGGGCTCGGCGATTCCGGCCCGTCGGGCGGCCAGCCAGCCGGTGGCCAGCTTGGTCGCCATGGTCACCACGGCCAGCAGCAGTGCCGGGAGCAGCACCGGCGGCATGTCCCGCGGGTCGGTGACCAGCCCGAAGAACACGAAGAAGACCGCCGCGAAGAGGTCCCGCAGCGGGGAGAGCAGCTCGGTGGCGTGGTGCGCCACCGGCCCGGAGAGGGCGATGCCGACCAGGAACGCGCCGACCGCGGCGGAGACCTGGAGCTTGGCCGCGACGCCGGCGACCAGCAGGGTCAGGCCGAGCACCCCGAGCAGCAGCGCCTCGGGGTCCTTCGCGGAGAGGGCCGCGGAGATCAGGTGGCCGTACCGGATGGCGACGGCCAGCACGGCCACCACGGTGAGCACCGCGACGGCGAGGGCGAAGCCGCCCTTGATCAGGCCGATGCCGGCGAGCAGCGCGGTGACCAGCGGCAGGTAGAGGGCCATCGCCAGGTCCTCGATCACGAGGACGGAGAGGATCACCGGGGTCTCCCGGTTACCGACCCGGCCGAGGTCGCCGAGCACCTTGGCGATCACCCCGGACGAGGAGACCCAGGTGACGCCGGCGAGCACCACCGCGGCCACCCAGCCCCAGCCGAGCAGCAGCGCGAACGCGAAGCCGGGCAGTGCGTTGAGCACCGCGTCGATCACACCGGCCGGGGCGGCCGAGCGGAGGTTGCCCACCAGTTCGTTCGCGCTGTATTCCAGGCCGAGCATGACGAGCAGCAGGATGACGCCGATCTCCGCGCCGACGGCGAAGAACTCTTCGCTGGCGTTGAGCGGCAGCAGGCCGCCGTGGCCGAAGGCCAGGCCGGCGAGCAGGTACAGGGGGATGGGCGAGACGCCGAACCGGCGGCTCAGCCGGCCGAGCAGACCGAGCAGGAGCAGCAGTGCGCCGACCTCGACGAGCAGAGTTGTGGTTTCGTGCATCCGCGCCTCAGCCGTCCGGATCTGCTTCGGCGAGGATCGCCGTCACGCCGTCGAGCCCTTGGCGGGTGCCGACCACGACCACCACGTCCCCGGCCGCGAAGCGGAAGGTGGGGTCGGGGGAGACGATCACCTCGCCCTGCCGCAGCACGGCCACGATGGACGCGCTGGTGCGGGTCCGGGCCCGGGTGTCGCCGAGCGGACGGCCCACGTAGCGGCTGCCGGCCGGGATGACGACCTGCTCGGTGAGCAGCCCGGCGGCCTGCTCGCGCAGCCCGGCGAGCTGGCCGAGCATCAGCGACGCGCCGAGGATGTCGGCCAGCGCCTCGGCCTCGTCATCGGTGAGCGGTATGTCCGCCTGGCAGGCGTCCGGATCGTCGGGGTCGTAGAGGACCAGGTCCCGCCGGCCGTTGCGGTGGGAAACCACGCCAAGGCGGCGGCCGGACTCCGTCACCAGATCGTGACGTACGCCGATCCCCGGTAGGGCAGTCTGTTCGACACGTACTCGCACCCGGGTGAGGCTACCTGTGCTGGAGGCGTAATGGACCGACGACCGGGTCACGTGCTGATCATCCTGCTGTTCCTGCCCGCCCTGGCGGCGTGCTCGATCGGGGACGTGCGCCGGCCGCCGCCGGACCGGGCGTCCGCGTCGTCCCGGCCGGTCGCCAGCGCGCCGCCGGTGGCGGACGTCGACGAGGTACGCCACGTCGGGGTCGCCGTCGCCGCGAGGTACGACCCGCCGCGCGTCGAGTTCGTCGACGCCGAGCGGGCGTACGCCCTCTTCGCCACCTGCGACGGCCGGCCACCCGGGCGGGACTGCCCGGCGCTGCTCTTCGCCACCGGGGACGGCGGCCGGTCCTGGCGGGCGCTGCCGCACCCCCGCCCGATGGCCGAGAACCAGCAGCTCTACGCCCCGAACGGGCTCCTGGTCCTGGGCGCCGAGCCGTTCGGCTGGTACGCCTCGACCGACGGTGGCGCCACCTTCACCCACTACCCGGGGGTGTCGCCGCCGCCCGGCCTGACCGGGCCGGAGGGCCGCTTCCAGGTGACCGACGAGGGCGGCGGGCGGGTGGCCCGGTGGGACGGCCGGCGCCTGCGCCCGCTGGCCACCCAGCCCGGCCTGCCCCGGGTGCAGGACGTGACCGAGGCCGGTGACCTGCTGGTGGCGGCCGGTGCCGACGAGGGCGGCCGGCCGTACGCGGCGATCTCGACCGACCAGGGCCGGAGCTGGCAGCGGACGGCGGTGCCCGCGTCGGAGGACCCGGTCGGTGTGCTCCGCCCGGTGCGCGCGCCCGACGGCGAGCCCTGGCTGGTCGGCGAGCGGCCGGACCGGATCAGCTTCCCGGCGCTCTGGCAGTGGCGGGGAGTGTGGCAGCCGGTACCGGCCGAGGGGCACCCACGCCGGATCCTGTCGGTGGCGCCGGTCGGTGCCGGGCGGGTGGGGGTGACCGGCCCGGACGGCGTGGGCCTCGTGGTCGACGGCCGGTACAAGCGGGTCGACTGGCCGGTCCGGCCCGAGCAGAGCCTGAGCCTGCTGCGGGACGGGACGTTGCTGGCCCGCGGGCGGGACGAGATCGTGCTGAACGTCGGCCCGGTCGGCAACCGGCGCTGGATCAGGCTGCTGCTGGCCGCGGCCTGAGGCGCCGCTGCCGGCCGTTGCGCCACGGTCGGGGCGCCGGCCCGTTCCGCCGGGGCCGGACTGTGCCGGCCCCGGCGGGTGTTCAGCGGAGTTTGGCGAAGAACTGCCGGAGGTCGCCGACCAGCACGTCGGTCGCCTCGTGCGCGGCGTAGTGCCCGGCGACGTCCCCGCGCCGCTCGGGGCCGGCGTCGAAGCTGTGCCAGCTGACGATGTTGGCGTGGTCCCGGTCGGCGAAGCGGCGGATCGACTGGAAGTCGCCGGGGAACATGGCCAGCCCGGTGGGTGCCGTGGTCGGGCCGGTCGGCTGCTCGGTGGCGTGCGCGTCCTCCCAGTAGAACCGCATCGACGAGCCGGCCGTGCCGGTGAACCAGTAGACGGCGATGTTGGCCAGGACGAAGTCCGGGTCGAGGCTGGTGTCGAAGAGTTGGCCGTTCCAGGCGAGCAGGCCGACGGGCGAGTCGGCCAGCGCGAACGCGAGGGTCTGCGGCTGCTGGCTCTGCACCTGGTTGAAGGAGAACTTGTTCTCGTAGAACCACTGGAGGTGCTGCAACGCGGCCTGGTCCGCCTCGGAAAGCCCCTGGAACTCGGCCGGGTCGCCGGACGGGAACGAGAAGAGTTGGGTGACGTGCACGCCGAGCACGTGCTCGGCGTCGACGCGGCCCAGTTCGGGGGAGATCATCGAGCCGGCGTCGTTGCCGACGGCGCCGTAGCGGTCGTACCCGAGGCGGGCCATCAGCGTCGCCCAGGCGCGGGCGGTGCGGTAGCGGTTCCAGCCGGCGCTGCGGGTCGGGCCGGAGAAGCCGAAGCCGGGCAGCGACGGGATCACCAGGTGGAAGGCGGGCGCGTCCGGGTCGGCCGGCGCGGTGAGCGGGGTGATCACGTCCAGGTACTCGACCACCGAGCCGGGCCAGCCGTGGGTGAGCACCAGCGGGGTGGCGTCCGGCCGGGACGACCGGACGTGCAGAAAGTGGATCTCCTCGCCGTCGATCTCGGTGACGAACTGCGGGTGGGCGTTCAGCCGCGCCTCGACGGCCCGCCAGTCGAAGGTCTCCAACCAGTACGTCGCCAGTTCGCGGACCCGGTCGGTCGGCGCGCCGTAGGCGGCGCCGACGCCGGGCAGCTCGCCGGGCCAGTTGGTCCGCCGCAGCCGGTCGGCGAGGTCGTCGAGGGCGGCCTGCGGGATCTCGACGCGGTACGGGCGGAGGGCGGTGTCCGTCATGCCTGGCTCCTTCAGAACGGAATCCTTCGTTCCGCTTGAGACTAGCAGAGCGGAACGATCCGTTCCAGTGATATTCTCGGGTCATGCCTAACCCGACCGATTCCCCGCCGCTCGCCGGCCGGCGCGCCCAGGCGGCCCGCAACGACACGGTGATCCTGGAGGCCGCCCGCGCCGTCTTCCTCGCCGACCCGAAGGCGCCGGTCGCCGCCGTCGCCGAGCGGGCCGGCGTCGGGATCAGCGCCCTCTACCGGCGGTACGCCAGCAAGGAGGACCTGCTGCGCAAGCTCTGCGACGACGGGCTGCGCCGGTTCATCGCGGCCGCCGAGGAGGTCGCCGACGAGCCGGACGGCTGGGTCGCGTTCACCGGCTTCCTCGAGCGCGTCGTCGACGCCGACGTGCACTCGCTCACCGTGCACCTGGCCGGCACCTTCACCCCGACCGAGGAGTTGGGGCGCGCCGCGATCCGGGCGAACGAGCTGGTCGACGGGCTGGTGCGGCGGGCGCGGGCGGCCGGGCGGCTGCGGTCGGACGTGGTGCCGCAGGACGTCGGGCTGCTGCTGGAGGGGTGCGCCGCGATCCGGGTACCCGATCCGGAGCGGACCCGGCAGCTGCGCCGCCGCCACCTGGCGCTGCTGCTCGCCGGTCTCGTGCAGCGCGAGCCGCCGCTGCCCGGGCCGCCGCCGGCGGAGGGGGAGTTCGACTGGCGCTGGCAACGCCGAGAGTGAGCCAGGTCACACTGATGGAGTTGAGCGGAATAGACTCAACTCTGGTTGTGTCTCTCCCAGTGGACACGCCGATCCGGGGGAGCCCATGAACACGGAACGCCTCACCACCAAGAGCCGCGAGACCATCACCGGTGCCGTCGCGCTGGCGAACCAGCACGGCCACGCCACCGTGGAACCCTGGCACCTGCTGCTGTCACTGCTGGACACCGACGGCTCGACCGCCGCCGGCCTGCTGCGCGCCGTCGGGGCCGACCCCGCCGAGCTGCGCCGGGTCGCCCAGCGCTCGATCGACGCGCTGCCCGCCGCCCGCGGCTCCAGCATCGCCGAGCCCACCCTGGCCCGCGAGTTCGTCAACGCCATCGGCGCCGCCGAGCAGATCGCCCGGCCGCTCGGTGACGAGTACACCTCCACCGAGCACCTGCTGGCCGGGCTGGCCCGGGTCGGTGGCGCGGTCTCCGTCGCGCTGAAGAACTCCGGCGCCACCGAGGAGAACCTGGTCGCCGCCTTCCCCACCGTCCGGGGCGGGGACCGACGGGTCACCACCGCCGATCCGGAGCAGACCTACCAGGCCCTGGCCAAGTACGGCGTGGACCTGACCGCCAGCGCCCGGGACGGGAAGATCGACCCGGTCATCGGCCGGGACTCGGAGATCCGCCGGGTGATCCAGGTGCTGTCCCGGCGTACGAAGAACAACCCGGTGCTGATCGGCGAGCCCGGCGTCGGCAAGACCGCCATCGTGGAGGGCCTGGCCCAGCGGATCGTCGCCGGTGACGTGCCCGAGTCGCTGCGGGACAAGAAGCTGGTCTCGCTCGACCTCGGTGCCATGGTGGCCGGCGCGCAGTACCGCGGCCAGTTCGAGGAGCGGCTGAAGTCGGTGCTCGAGGAGATCAAGAACTCCAACGGCCAGGTCATCACCTTCCTCGACGAGCTGCACACCGTGGTCGGCGCCGGCAAGGGCGAGGGCTCGATGGACGCCGGCAACATGCTCAAGCCGATGCTGGCCCGCGGCGAGCTGCGGATGGTCGGCGCGACCACCCTGGACGAATACCGCGAGCACATCGAGAAGGACCCGGCGCTGGAGCGCCGCTTCCAGCCGGTGCTGGTCGGCGAGCCCACCATCGAGGACACCATCGGCATCCTGCGCGGCCTCAAGGAGCGCTACGAGGTGCACCACGGCGTACGGATCACCGACGCCGCGCTGGTCGCCGCCGCCGCCCTCTCCGACCGCTACATCACCGACCGGTTCCTGCCGGACAAGGCGATCGACCTGGTCGACGAGTCCGCGTCCCGGCTGCGCATGGAGATCGACTCCCGCCCGGTCGAGGTGGACGAGATCGAGCGGGCGGTGCGCCGGCTCGAGATCGAGGAGATGGCGCTGGCCAAGGAGCCGGACGCCGCCTCCGCCGAGCGCCTGGAGCGGCTGCGCAAGGAGCTGGCCGACAAGCGCGAGCAGCTCACCGCGCTCTCCGAGCGCTGGCAGCTGGAGAAGAGCCACATCACCAAGCTCTCCACCGCCAAGGAGGAGCTGGAGCGGCTCGGCGGCGAGGCCGAGCGGGCCGAGCGCGACGGCGAGCTGGAGCGCGCCGCCGAGCTGCGCTACGGCCGGATCCCGGCCCTCAAGGCCGAGCTGACCACGGCCGAGGAGGAGCTGGCCCGGCTCCAGGCCGACGGCGCGATGCTCAAGGAGGAGGTCGGCGCCGACGACATCGCCGCGGTGGTCGCCTCCTGGACCGGCATCCCCGCCGGCCGGCTGCTGGAGGGCGAGACCGCCAAGCTGCTGCGGATGGAGGGGTCGCTCGGGGCCCGGGTGGTCGGCCAGGCCGAGGCGGTCGGCGCGGTCTCCGACGCGGTCCGCCGGGCGCGGGCCGGCGTCGCCGACCCGGACCGGCCCACCGGCAGCTTCCTCTTCCTCGGCCCGACCGGCGTCGGCAAGACCGAGCTGGCCAAGGCGCTCGCCGAGTTCCTCTTCGACGACGAGCGGGCCATGGTCCGCATCGACATGAGCGAGTACGGCGAGAAGCACTCCGTCGCCCGCCTGGTCGGCGCCCCGCCCGGCTACGTCGGCTACGAGGAGGGCGGCCAGCTCACCGAGGCGGTGCGCCGCCGGCCGTACTCGGTGATCCTGCTGGACGAGGTGGAGAAGGCCCACCCGGACGTGTTCGACGTGCTGCTCCAGGTGCTCGACGACGGCCGGCTCACCGACGGCCAGGGCCGCACGGTGGACTTCCGCAACGCGCTCCTGATCCTCACCTCGAACCTGGGCTCGTCGGTGATCAGCGATCTGACGCTGACCGAGGACGAGCGCCGGGAGGGCGTGCTCGCAGTGGTCCGGTCGCACTTCAAGCCGGAGTTCCTCAACCGCCTCGACGACATCGTGGTGTTCGCCGCCCTGCAGGGCGGCGACCTGCGGGCCATCGTCGACATCCAGCTGGACCGGCTGCGCCGCCGGCTCGCCGACCGCCGGCTGGGCCTGGAGATCACCGACGCGGCCCGCACCTGGCTCGCCGAGCACGGGTACGACCCGATCTACGGCGCCCGCCCGTTGCGTCGGCTGGTGCAGTCGGCGATCGGTGACCAGCTCGCCAAGGCGCTGCTGGCCGGCGACATCCGCGACGGTGACACGGTCCGCGTCGACCTGTCCGACACCAAGGAGGCCCTGACGGTCACCACCGCCTGACCCCCCGTGCCGGCCCGGCGCACCGCGCCGGTCCCCCGACCTTCGGCGTTGATCAAGGAGTTTGCGTCGGCGCCGGCGGCGTCGCGTGACGCAAACTCCTTGATCAACAGGGTCGTGTGGGGCCGGACGGGGCAGTAGGGAGGGCATGGTGGGGTTCGGGAAGCGGGACCGGGAGCTGGACGCGGCGGTCGAGGAGATCGGGAAGGCCGACACGTTGGCCTTCGGTGGGGTGGGGTTCGCCGGGCAGATCCTGCCGGCGACGGAGGCGTACCGGCGCCTGGCGCAGGGACTGCACGAGGATCCGGACCGGGCCCGGAAGAAGGTCGACTGGCTGCTCGCGCACGGCTCCCCGGCGGGCCGGGCGTACGCGGCCGCGCTGCTGGACGGCGTCGACCCGGCGGCCGGCCGGGCCGCCTGGGAGCGGCTGCGCCACGACGACGGCGAGTTCACCACGTTCAGCGGCTGCGTGATGGGCCGCGCCACACTGCGCGAGTACGCGACCGAGCGGCTCGCCGGGGACGCCCCGTAACTGACCTCCCACTCAGCGAACGGGGCTTCGGCGTACGTGCGTCGGGTTGTTACCGTCTCCGCCGGTGCATCTTGGGGGAGGCGTTCGTGAACGGTCTGCTGGCGTACCTGGTCGCCACGCTGGGGTGTCTCGTCGGAGTGGCCGGCGTCGTGATCGCCGTGCTGGCGGTGCGCCGGGCCCGGTCCGGGCCACGCCCGCCCGCCGCCAACGACCCGTTCCGGGACCGGGACGCCGACGCGCTGCGCGGTGACCCGCGCGCGCTCAAGCCCGGCGACATCGTGGAGATCCGCCAGGTGCCGTACACGGTGCGTGGCTCGGTGCACCTGGTCGAGGGGGGCTGGAGCTGGGCCGAGCACCTGCTCGACGACGCGGGCGGGGTGAAGCGCTGGCTCTCCGTCGAGGCCGAGCCCGACCTGGAGCTGGTCCTCTGGACCAGCGAGCCGTCGGCCACGGTCACCCCGGGCGCGCCGACCCTGGAGATCGCCGGCCGGCGCTACCAGTGGGACGAGTCCGGCCAGGCGCGGTACACCGCCACCGAGGGCACCGGCCTCGACCCGCGCGGCACCATGCGCTACCACGACTACCAGGCGCCCGGCGGCGCCCGGCTCTCCTTCGAGGCGTACGGCGAGGCCGGCTGGGAGGTCAACCTCGGTGAGCAACTGCGCCGCGCCGAGGTGATGATCTACCCGCAGGGTGGCCCGGAGCAGGCGGCCTGAACGTGCTGGTCGCCCTGGACGCCCCGTACGTCGACACCCGCGCCGCCGACCTGAGCCTGGCCCTCGGCGGCCCCGAGCACCCCGCCCTGCACGTCCGCGAGCTGACCCTACCGGGCGGGCTGCGGCTGCGGCTGCGCCTGCTCGGCGCCTCGCACCAGGTGATCTGCGACGACCTCGTCGAGACCGTCGCCTGCCTGCCCGGCCGGCCGCCGCACCTGCCCGAGAGCCTGCACGACGCCGACGCCGGCTACCGGTTCACCGCCACGGTGCTCCGGCCGGCGGGCGACGGGCTGCGCCGCCGGGTCGCGGCGCTCCGCGCCGAACTGGCCGTCGACCCGTACGCGCTGGTCGGGGTCTTCCCCGGCGACGAGGACGCGGTCACCGCGCTCGCGGTCCGCCCCGATCCGCCGGACGGCACGGTGGCCTGGCGCACCTGGCACGCGTATCCGCAGACCAACGAACTGGTCCTGACCGAGACGGTGGTGGCACTGTGACGTACCGACGGTGGCTCGTGGTGGGCGTGGCGCTCGCCGTGATCGGCGCGCTGGTCGCCGCGTTCGCCATCTTCTACGGCAACTTCTCCCCGCGCGGCTACGTGCAGGACCACTACACCCGGGCGACCAGCCGGGACATCGGGGCCGACGCGCGCGCCTACACCTCCGGCAAGGCGCCGAGCCAGGTGTCGAAGGAGCTCACCGACGCCTGGCGGCCGGCCGACCAGTACGTCGACGGCAGCGGCGTCTACCTGCGCTACGACGACGACTCGGTGGTGATCCTGCCGCTCGCCGCCGGCTCGGTGATCCTGCTGGAGCGGATGACCACCGCCTATCCCCGCTACCACTCCCGGGTGGGCACCCACTGGGGTTGGGGGCGGGGCAGCACACTCCGCGGCGGCGGACCCGGCTCCGGCAAGTGACCTGACCCCCCTCGACGAATCCTGGAGTGCCCTGTGCAGACCCTGATCACCGATCTGCTCGTCACGCTGGCCTACGGCGTGGTCGGCGTCGCCCTGATGGCCGTCGGCTACGTGCTGGTCGACGTCGCCACCCCCGGCAAGCTGCACGAGCTGATCTGGGTGGCGCGCAACCGCAACGCCGCGCTGCTGCTCGCCTCGAACCTGGCCGGCGTCGGCATCATCGTGGTCGCCGCGATCGCCGCCAGCGCGGACGACTTCACGCTCGGCCTGGTCGGCGCCGCCGCGTACGGCATCCTCGGGCTGGTCATCATGGCCGCGTCGTTCCTGCTGCTGGACATGGCCACGCCGGGCCGGCTCGGGGAGATCCTGGTCGACCCCGAGCCGCACCCCGCGGTCTGGGTCTCCGCCGTCGTGCACCTCGCCACCGGCGCGATCATCGCCGCCGCGATCAGCTGATGACCGCCAAGCGGGCGGCGAACCGGAAGGCCGCCTGGGTCGCCTGGTTGGCCGCCGGCCTGGTCCTCGCCGGCTGCGTGGTGGCGGGGGTGCTCAACGGCGACGGGGACCGCACGGTGCCGGCGCCGGCCGTCGACGAGCGGACCGACAGCGTGGCGATCCTCCAGCGCACCAGCGCCGAACAGGGCCTCTGCTACGGCTGGGCGCTGGTGGACTACTACGACTACGGCACCGCCCCGCGCAACGTCGGCTCCAACCTCGGCGACGGCATCGCGGTCGAGGAGAACCCGGCCTGCCCGCGCTGGCTGCAGGTGACCGCCAACGTCGGCTACGTCTCGGAGAGCAGCGAGAGCAACGACTTCGCCCGGATCGAGGTGACCGGCTCGCCGGAGATCGACCCCGCCGACCTCGGGCAGGTCGAGCGGGGGCTGGCGCGGCTCGGGCTCACCGAGGACGCCTTCGTCGACGACCCGGGCTGGGCGGTCACCCGCGCCGCCGTGATGCTGCCGCTGCTCGCCGTCGAGGCCGGCCTGGCCGAGCCGGCCGACGCCCCGCTCCCGGCGGCGGGCAGCCCGTCCCCGCTGCCCGACGCCGGCAGCGACTACCTGCGGGACCGGTGGGGCTGGCTGCTCGCCACGGTCGGGCTGTTCCTGCTCGCCGCGCTCTTCATCACCGTGGGCGTGGTGCAGCGCCGCCGGGCGACGGGTCGCGGCGCGGCGTCGGACGCGTCGCCCCGGAACGGCCACCAGCGCCGGGGAGCCGGGCCCGCGCAGCGCCCCGGGGCGGCCGCGGTGGCCGCGCGTACCCAGGAGCGGGCGTGACCACCGACGCGCCGGCGCGGCCCTCCTGGCGGCCGGCCCGCGCGGCGGTCCTGCTCGCGGTATTCGTCTGCGCGGCCTGCGGCCTGGTGTACGAGCTGGCGCTGGTCGCCCTCGGCAGCTACCTGATCGGGGACGCGGTCGGCCAGGCGTCGATCGTGCTCGGCGTGATGGTCTTCGCGATGGGGGTCGGCGCGCTGGTCGCGAAGCCGTTGCAGTCCCGGGCGGCGGCGGCCTTCGCCGCGATCGAGCTGACCCTCGCCCTGCTCGGCGGCCTCTCCGTGCTCGGCCTCTACGCCGCCTTCGCCTGGCTGGACCTGTACGGGCCGGCGCTGGTCGGCACCGCGTTCGTGCTCGGCCTGCTGATCGGCGCGGAGATCCCGCTGCTCATGGTGATGCTGCAACGCATCCGGGAGCAGTCCGCCGGGAGCGCGGTGGCCGACCTGTTCGCCGCCGACTATGTCGGCGCGCTGCTCGGCGGGCTGGCCTTCCCGTTCCTGCTGATGCCGGTCTTCGGTCAGCTCAAGGGCGCCCTGGTGGTCGGCGCGGTGAACGCGGTGGCCGGCGTCGCCCTGGTGTGCACGGTGTTCCGGGCCGACCTGAGCGGCCGGGCCCGGCTCGCGCTCGGCGCCGGCAGCGTCGTGGTCGCCCTCTGCCTCGGGTACGCGTGGGTCACCGCGCACGACTTCGAGGTGACCGCGCGGCAGCAGCTCTACCGCGACCCGGTGGTGCACGCCGAGCGGAGCCGCTACCAGGAGATCGTGCTGACCCGGTCGGTGCGGGAGATCGGCCACGCCGACACCGACCTGCGGCTCTTCCTCAACGGCGATCTCCAGTTCAGCTCGATCGACGAGTACCGCTACCACGAGTCGCTGGTCCACCCGGCGATGCGCGGCCCGCACGGCGACGTGCTGGTCCTCGGCGCCGGGGACGGGCTGGCGCT
Organism: Micromonospora sp. NPDC050495; assembly: GCF_040655175.1. Classification (NCBI taxonomy): domain Bacteria; kingdom Bacillati; phylum Actinomycetota; class Actinomycetes; order Micromonosporales; family Micromonosporaceae; genus Micromonospora; species Micromonospora sp. NPDC050495. The sequence goes on from NZ_JBFAJK010000001.1 coordinate 169,920, forward strand.
GCGGGAGATCTTGAAGTATCCGGACGTGCGGCGGGTGACCCTGGTCGACCTGGACCCGGCCGTGGTGCGGCTGGCGAAGACCGAGACGCAGCTGCGCGAACTCAATCGGAACTCGCTGGCCGATCCCCGGGTCCGGGTGCTCAACCTCGACGCGTTCGGCTGGCTGCGGACCGCCACCGAACGGTTCGACGTGGTCATCGCCGACCTGCCCGACCCGGACGAGACGGCCACCGCGAAGCTCTACACCGTCGAGTTCTACGCGTTGATCCGCTCGGTGGTCGCCCCCGGCGGGCGGCTGGTCGTGCAGGCCGGCTCACCGTACTTCGCGCCCCGGTCGTACTGGTCGATCGAGCGGTCGGTCCGCGAGGCCGGCTTCGCCACCGTGCCGTACCACGTGGACGTGCCGAGCTTCGGCGACTGGGGGTACGTGCTGGCCGCACCCGGATCGGAACCGCCGGCGCTGGCGCTGCCCGCCGACGCGCCGCCGCTGCGCTACCTCACCCCGGCGGTGCTCGCCGCGGCGGCCGCCTTCCCCGCCGACCGGGCCCGGCTGGACGTGCCCGCCTCCACGCTGCTGCGGCCCAGGGTGCTCGACTACGCCCGCGTGGAGTGGCGGGGCTACTAGTTTCGGGGCATGTGGCCCGGACCGTCCCGCCGCCCGTTGCCCGGCCCGGGACTCGGCTGGTTGCGCCGGCGGATCCCCACCCGGGCCGTCGACGCCGCCGCGTACCTCCAGGCGTTCGTGCTCTCCGGCGTGGTCACCGTGCTCGGCCTCCGGGCGTACCTCCAGGCCACCGGGTTCCCGCAGCTCGGCGGGGGCGGGCTGCACATCGCGCACGTGCTCTGGGGCGGGTTGCTGATGGGGCTCGGGCTCGGCGTCGGGATGGTCTTCCTCGGCGGCGGGCCGCGGACCGCCGCGGCGATCATCGGCGGGATCGGTTTCGGGCTCTTCATCGACGAGGTGGGCAAGTTCGTCACCACCGGCACCGACTACTTCTACGCCCCCGCCGCCGGCATCATCTACGGCGCGTTCGCCCTGCTGGTGGTGCTCACCCAGGCGGTACGTGGGCGGACCGGTCGGACCCGGCTCACCCCGCCGGAGCGGCTCGCCAACGCCCTCGACATGGTGCTCACCGGGGTGCCCGGCGGGCTCACCGACCGGCGGCGGATCGCCGTGCTGCGGATGGTGCAGGGGACCGGACCGGCCACCGAGGCGGCCATGGTGCGGTTGCTCGACGCGGTGCCCCGGCGCGAGCCGCCGCCGGTGCGGTTCTGGCAACGCGGCGCGGACCGGGCCCGCCGCCTCGCCGCCTGGGTGGCCGCCCAGCGGTGGCTGGTCTGGCCGGTGGTCATCTACCTGGTGGCGGAGCCGGTGCTGACCGTCGTGGCGGTGGCGCTCGACGGCGTGACCGGGGAACTGGACCAGGAACGGGAGTGGGGTGCCGTGCTCGGCACCTCGATCGCCGCGCTGATCACCGCGGTGCTCAGCGTACGGGCGGCCTGGTTGCTGCGCCGGGACCGGGCGGACGCGTTCCGGTTGTTCAAGCTGGCGCTCCTGGTGGACCTGCTGTTCGGGCAGATCTTCAATTTCACGGTCAACCAGTTCGGCGCGGTCTCCGCGCTCGCCCTCGACCTCGCCCTGCTCGGCGTGGTCACCGCGGAGCACCGCCGGCTCCGCCGCGAGGCCGAGGCGTCCGGCCGCTGACCGGCGAGGATCCGGCCCGCCAGACCGTGCCGTCAGGGCGCGGGCTCGCTACGGTGGTCCTCTGATCTAGGGAGGGAGAATCATGGTCGATGCTCCGGGCACCCCGCCCCGCGCGCGTCCCGCCGTGGTCACGGCGTCCAGTTGGCTGCTCATCGGGGTCGCGGCGATCCAGCTGATCAGCCTGATCCTGACGCTGGCCACCATCGGCACGGTTCGGGAGGTCATGCGGGACGCCTATGCCGGCACGTCGGTCGAGGGCGCGGCCGACTTCATCTGGGTGTTCGGCCTCGTCGCGGCCGTGCTGACCCTGCTGCTCGCGATCGGGCTCGTCGTGCTCGCGATGCTGAACAACCGGGGCCGTAACGGCTCCCGGATCACCACCTGGGTGCTCGGCGGCATCCTCATCTGCTGCACCGGCGGCAACCTGCTGAACAGCGCGGCGGGCGGCCTCACCGGCGGCGGCAGCACCAGCGGCGACGTGCCGAGCAGCGAGGAGATCGCGCGCCGGCTCTCCGACGCCATGCCCTCCTGGTACGGCCCGGTCAACACCCTGCTCGGCGTGCTGACCCTGCTGGCTCTGCTGACCGCGCTGATCCTGCTGGCGCTGCCGGCGGCCAACGAGTTCTTCCGCAAGCGGCCGCAGGCCTGGGAGCCGCCGGTGCCGGTGCCCGGCGCCGCCTACCCCGGCTACCCGTCGACGCCCGGTTACCCGTCGACGCCCGGTTACCCGCCCGCACCCGGCTACCCCGGGTCTCCGGATCAGCCCGGGCCGGCGTCGTCACCGGATCAGCCCGGGCCGGCGTCGTCACCGGATCAGCCCGGGCCGGCGTCCTCGCCGGGTCAGCCGGGCCCGGCGTCCTCGCCCGATCAGCCGGGCCCGGCGTCGTCACCGGATCGGCCCGGGCCGGCGTCGTCGCCGGACCAGCCGCGGCCGGCGGCGGAGCCCGGCGAGCGCCGGAACCCCGAGCCGCCCGCGGGAAGTTGACGCCGCGATAAGAGCGACTCCGACGATCCCTCCGAGTAGGTTGCAAGCCGACGCCTACCGGAGGGATTCGTCGTGTCGTACCCCGATCAGGCCGCGCCCCGCCGCCCCGGGGTGGTCGTCGCGGCGGCGGCGCTGCTGCTGCTGATGGCCGCCGGATCGGTGGCGTACGCGGTCGCCGCCCTGGTCGTGGCGACCGGCACGGCCGACCGGTTTCGGGCGTCGGCGCAGGCCACCGGGGCCGGCCGCACCGAGATCGACGAGGTGGTGTCGCTGCTGCGCGGCACCACCGCGCTGGCGGCGGTGATCGGCGTGCTGATGGCGCTGGTCCTCGCCGGGCTCGCCCTCGGGCTGCGCTCCGGTCGCCCCGGCGCCCGGGTGGGCACCTGGGTCGTCGCCGGGCTGGGCCTCTGCTGCGGTTGTTGCGGGCTGGCCGCCCTGGTCGGCCAGCGGGCCGCCCCGCTGCGGGTGACCGGCGACAACCGGGACACCATGGAGTTGCTCGGCCGGCTCGGGGACGCGTATCCGGGCTGGTGGATCCCGCTGAACGCGACGCTGTCGGTGGCGCAGGTCCTCGGCTACCTCCTGGTGGCGGCGCTGCTGACCCTGCCCGCGGCGGGCGCGTTCCTGCACCGCCGCCCCGCGCCGCCCACCGGCCCGCTGCCCCCGCCCGGCCCGGCCTACGCCCCGCCGTCCGCGCCGCCCGGCCCGGCCTACGGCCCGCCGTCCGCGCCGCCCGGCCCGACCTACCCGGCCTCCGCGCCGCCCGGCCCGGCCTACGGCCCGCCGTCCGGTCCGGCTTCCGGGCCGCCGGGTTACGGTCCGCCCGCCGGGCCGCCGCCGCACCCGCCGGCCTACGGGCCCGGGTCGCCCTGGGCCCCACCCACCCCGCCCCCCGCGTCGGCACCGCCCGGGCCGACCCCGCCCCCCGAGGAACGACCGTGACCGACGATCCCCACCCCGCCCCGCGCCGTGCCCTGATCACCGGGGCCAGCCTGGGTATCGGCGAGGCCTTCGCCCGCCGGCTCGCCGCCGACGGCTGGGACCTGGTGCTGGTGGCCCGGGACGCCGGCCGGCTGGACGCGACGGCGGCCGAGTTGACCGGCCGGCACGGCCGCCGGGTGGAGACCATCTCCGCCGATCTGTCCACCGACGACGGCTGTGCGACCGTGGAGCGCCGGCTCGCCGCCGATCCGCCGATCGAGCTGCTGGTGAACAATGCCGGGATCAGCCTGAACACCCCGTTCGTCCGGTCGGCGGTGCAGGACGAGGCTCGGCTGCTGCGGTTGAACGTGCTGGCGGTGCTCCGGCTGACCCACGCGGCCCTGGGACCGATGATCGAGCGGGCCAGTGGGACAGTGATAAATGTCTCTTCGGTTGCCGGTTTCGGCGTTCCGATGCCCGGCTCGACCTACTCGGCCAGCAAGGCCTGGGTGACGAATTTCAGTGAATCGATTGCTCTTTCCGTGGCCCCGCTGGGCGTCCGGGTAATGGCGCTCTGCCCGGGCTACACCCGCACCGGTTACCACGAGCGGGCCGGCATCGACATGTCTCGCACCCCCCGCTGGATGTGGTTGCGGGCCGACGAGGTGGTCGACGAAGGGCTGCGTGACCTGCGAAAAGGCAAGCTCGTCAGCGTGCCCAGCTGGAAATACAAGCTGGCCGTGGCGGGCCTGCGGCACGCGCCGCGGCGGTTGTTGCGGGGCGTTTCCCGGGACAACCGGGGCCGCGTCGGCGCCTGACCGGCGGACCGGCCACCCCGCTCCGCCTGGACGCCGACGGGCGCCGGGTGGCCCAGGTGGACGGTCGCGGAACGTAGTCGAACATCGCCATCCGTCGTCGCCCGCAGGGTTGACCTGGGGTGGACCCGACAGACGCCTCCCAGACTTGCGCAGTACCCTCTATCGCCATGGGGGACCAGGACGACCTGCGTAAATTCATCACCGACCTGGCTGTGGTCCACGGCCGTGTGGTGCTCTCGTCGGGCCGCGAGGCGGACTGGTACGTCGATCTGCGTCGCGTCACGCTGCATCACGAGGCCGCACCGCTGGTGGGCCGGGTGATGCGGGACCTCACCGCCGACTGGGCGTACGACTCGGTCGGTGGACTGACGCTCGGGGCCGATCCGGTCGCCGCCGCGATGCTGCACGCGTCGGCCGGGACCGACCGGCCGCTGGACGCCTTCGTGGTGCGCAAGGCGGGTAAGGCGCACGGGCTCCAGCGGCGTATCGAAGGGCCGGACGTCGCCGGGCGGCGCGTCCTGGCGGTCGAGGACACCTCGACGACGGGCGACAGCGTGTTGACCGCCGTTGAGGCGCTGCGCGAGGCCGGGGCCGAGGTGATCGGTGTGGCGGTTATTGTTGATCGAGGCGCCGGCGACGCGGTGCGAGCCGCCGGATTGCCGTATCGAGCGGCCTATACGTTGGCTGACCTCGGCCTTGTGGCGTAAAAGTTTGCCGATTCGGATCTGCTGATATGCAGGCGGATCGATGCTGCTGGTGGAAGGATGGAATACGTGGGAACTGCGTTGGCTGAAATGACCATGCCTCAGATCTCGCCGCTTGCCGGCGAGCCGATCGAACGTGCCGATGCCGAGCGTCTCGCCGGGGTCCTCAAGGCCCTCGCCGACCCTGCCCGGCTCCGGCTGCTCAGCCTGATCCAGTCGGCGCCCGAGGGGGAGGCGTGCGTGTGTGACCTCACCGCACCGCTCGGCCTCTCGCAGCCGACGGTCAGCCACCACCTGCGCATCCTCACCGAGGCCGGCTTGCTGGAGCGGGAGAAGCGTGGGGTCTGGGCGTACTACCGGCTGGTGCCGACCGCGATCGCCACGATCGCGGATCTGCTCACCCCGCCGCGTAAGCGGGCCACCAAGAAGGCCCGCTGACAACTGGACGTGCCGAGGTCGGGGTTGACCCTCCGACGGGCGGTGACGGGTGGCGTGCCAGGGGTGGCGCCACCCATCGGATGGCTGTCCGGGGCCGTGATGCGGCATCGGACGCGCCGGGCCACAGGTGACGGTCGCCCGTCATCCGTGCCACCCGCAGCTCGACAACGTTGATGGCCGGCCCCCCAGGGGGCCGGCCATCGGTCTGTCCGGAGGTCAGCGGCGGTGACGCGGCTCGTGCCCGCGGTGGTCGTCACCGTCGATCGCGTCCCGCACCGCCTCGATCGCGCCGGCGGCGCTCGCCGCGGCCACCACCGCGGCCGCCTCGCCGCGCTTGCGGGCCCGCCGGTCGCGGAGGAACTCGAAGAAGATCGGCAGCACCGAGATCAGCACGATCAGGGCGACCACCGGCAGGATGTACCGGTCGATCTTGTCGCCGATCGCATCGTAGATCTGGTGGGCCAGCAGGTAGCCGGCCAGCAGGATGCCGTCCACCCAGAGGATCGCGCCGACGATGTTCCAGAGCAGGAACTGCCGGGCCGGCATGCCGAGCACCCCGGCGACCGGGTTGAGGAAGGTCCGCACGATCGGGATGAACCGGGCCAGCACCACGGCCTTCGCCGGGCCGAACTTCTGGAAGTAGTACTCGGCCTTCTCCACGTACTCCCGCTTGAAGAGGCGGGAGTTGGGGCGGTCGAACATCCGCTGGCCGTACCGGGCGCCGAGCCAGTGCCCGAGCTGCGCGCCCGCGATGGCGCAGAGCGGGCCGCCGATCAGCAGGCTGGCCAGGGAGAGCCGGGTGCCGTCCCCGAAGATCGCGTCGGCCACCGGCGAGGCCGCCACCCCGGCCAGGAAGAGCAGCGAGTCGCCCGGGAAGAAGAAGCCGACCAGCAGGCCCGTCTCGGCGAAGAGGATCGCCCAGACCCCGACCATCCCGAAAGTGTGGATCAGGTCCTTCGGGTCGAGCGGGTTCAGCGCGACGCTTTCCGAGAGCATTCGGGTCTTTTCTGCTGTGTCCACGGCCACAAAGGGTACCCGGGCCCGGTCCAGCGTTGCGCCGGACCGGGCGTACCTGGTCAGAGGCGTGGGTCGACCGGTTCCGACTCGCACGCGAGGATCGCGAAGATCAGCTCGTGCCGCCGCCAGAGCGGGGCGTCCTCGCCGAGCGCGTCCAGCGCGGCCAGGCCGAGGCCGTGCTCGCGCAGCGCCAGCCCCCGCTTGCGGCCCAGCGAGCGGGTCCGCAGCGCGGCGAGCTGACCCGGCTCGGTGTACCCGGGACCGTAGATGATCCGCAGGTACTCCCGGCCCCGGCACTTGATCCCCGGCTGGAGCAGCGACCCCTTCGGCGAGCGGGCGGCCAGGCCGGCGTACGGCTTGACCACCATGCCCTCGCCGCCGGCCGCGGTCAGCGCCAGCCACCAGTCGGTCGCCGCCGCCACCGCCGCGTCGTCGGTCAGGTCGACCACCTGGCGCCGGGTCGGCGTGAAGAACTCCGGGTCCGCCGCGCAGAGCCGGTCCGCCAAGGCCAGGTGCCAGCCGTGGTCCCGGTCGGCGAAGCTCGCGCCGGCCCCGGCCAGCACGGCGAACGGCGCCAGGGTCACCCCGCGCAGCCCGTCGGTCGGCCCGACATAGCCCCGGTACGCCGCCGAGTACGCCGTGACCTCGGCCGCCCGGTCGGCCATCCGGCCGCGTAGCTCTTCCACCGGCAGCCCTCGGGTCGCCGCCGCGTCCAGCGCCGCCAGCACCGCCGGCAGGGCGGCCCGGCCGGCCGCGCCGACCCCGGCGTACTGCTCGCGGATCAGCCCGCCCGCCTTCGCCGACCAGGGCAGCAGCTCGCAGTCCAGGAGCAGCCAGTCGGTCTCCAGCTCGTCCCAGAGGCCGGCGCTGGTGACCGCCGCGCGCACCCGGGCCAGCAGCTCGTCGTCGAGCGGCGAGCCGAAGAACGGCCGGCCGGTACGGGTGTGCACCGCGCCGCCGGCGAACCGCCCCGGCTCCCGCTCCACCAGCACCACCGCCCGCGAGCCCATGTGCTTCTCCTCGCAGACCACCCGCTCGACGCCGGCCGACCGGTAGTCGGCGAACGCCTGCGCCGGGTGTTCCAGGAAGCCGTCCACCGTGGACGTCGAGCAGGGCGCCATGGTCGGCGGCAGCCAGACCAGCCGGCCCGGGTCGAGCGCGTACCGGCTCATCACCTCGAGCGCGGCGGCGGCGTTCTCGGCCGGCACGGTCAGCGTCCCGTACGCGTGGCTCAGGTGCCGCCGCCCGGCCACGTCGGCCAGGTCCAGCACGGTGTCCGGCCGGGCCGGCGCCACCGGGACCAGCGGGCGGGCCGGGGCGTACCACTCGCGCACCGCCGGGACGGCGACCAGCTCCTTCTCCGGGTAACGCAGCGCGGTGAGCTGCCCGCCGAAGACGCAGCCGGTGTCGACGCAGATGGTGTTGTTCACCCACTCGGGCGCCGGCGTCGGGGTGTGCCCGTACACGACCATCGCCGAGCCCCGGTAGTCGCGCGCCCACGGGTAGCGCACCGGCAGGCCGTACTCGTCGGTCTCGCCGGTGGTCTCGCCGTACAGGGCGAACGAGCGCACCCGGCCCGAGGCCCGGCCGTGGTAGGCCTCCTTGAGCCCGGCGTGCGCCACCACCAGCCGCCCGCCGTCCAGCACGTAGTGGCTGACCAGGCCGTCGATGAAGGCCGCCGTCTCCGCCACGAAGCCCTCCGGCTCGGCCGCCAGCTGGGTCATCGTCTCGGCCAGGCCGTGGGTGAGCCGCACGTCCCGGCCGCGCAGCTTGCGCAGCAGCTTCTGCTCGTGGTTGCCCGGCACGCAGATCGCGTGCCCGGCCGCCACCATGCCCATCACCAGGCGCAGCACGCCGGGCGAGTCCGGGCCGCGGTCCACCAGGTCACCGACGAAGACCGCGGTACGCCCGGCCGGGTGCGCCGCGTCCACCGGGCGGCCCGCGTCGTCGCGGCGCAGCGCGTAACCGAGCCGGAGCAGCAGCGCCTCCAGCTCCTCGCGGCAGCCGTGCACGTCACCGACGATGTCGAACGGCCCGGTCAGCTCGCGCCGGTCGTTGAAGAGCTTCTCGTAGCGGATCTCGGCCGCCTCGATCTCGTCGACCCCGCGCAGCACGTGCACCTTGCGGAAGCCCTCCCGGGCCAGCCGCCCGTACGACTGCCGCAGGTCCCGCTGCATCCGGGCCAGCACCGGCCGGCCGTGCGTCCGGTCGGCCCGCCCCTGGGTACGCTCCCAGGCCAGCGCCTCCGGCACGTCCAGCACGATCGCCACCGGCAGCACGTCGTGCTCGCGGGCCACCGTCACCAGGGCGGCCCGGGCGTGCGGCTGGAGGTTGGTGGCGTCGACCACGGTCAGGTGCCCCCGCCGCAGCCGGATGCCGGCGACGTGGTGCAGCGCGTCGAACGCGTCGCCGGAGGCGGACTGGTCGTTCTCGTCGTCGGCCACCATGCCCCGGAAGGCGTCGGAGGAGAGCACCTGGCTGGGCCGGAAGTGCCGCCGGGCGAAGGTCGACTTGCCGGAGCCGGAGACGCCGACCAGCGCCACCAGGGCCAGCTCGGGAATGTCCAGGGTGCTCACGCCTCCTCCTTCCGGGTCAGTACGGCGAGCTGGGTCGGCGCGCCCAGCTCGGGGTCCTCGTCACCGACGCCGCCGACCATGGCGGTGTAGCCGTGCGCCGCCGCCACCCGCCGCACCCAGGCGGCGAACTCGGCGCGGGTCCACTCGAACCGGTGGTCGGCATGCCGGAACCGGCCCGCGCCCAGCCCCTCGTAGCGGACGTTGTACTCGACGTTCGGGGTGGTCACCACGACCGTCGCCGGCCGGGCGTGCCCGAACACCGCGTCCTCCAGCGCGGGCAGTCGGGGCGGGTCGACATGCTCGACCACCTCCATGAGCACCGCGGCGTCGTAGCCGCGCAGCCGGTCGTCCCGGTAGGTGAGCGCCGACTGCCAGAGCCGGATCCGGTCGCGCTGCCGCTCCGGCAGCCGGTCCAGCCGCAGCCGCCGGGCGGCCAGGGTGAGCGCCTGGCTGGACACGTCCGTCCCGACGATCTCGGTGAACCGCCGGTCCGCGACCAGCGCGGTGAGCAGCGCGCCGCCGCCGCAACCCAGGTCCAGCACCCGGGCGGCGCCGCTGTCCCGCAGCGCGGCCAGCACCGCCTCCCGCCGGCGCACCGCGAGGGAGGCCCGCGGGGCCGGGTCAGGCTGCTCGCTGTCCACGCTGTCGTCGGCGGGCGGCTCGTCGGCCAGCCGCAGCTCGGCCAGCCGGGCCAGCGCCTCGCCCGCGAGCGCCCGGCGGTGGGCCAGGTAGCGGCGGGTGATCAGGGCCCGCTCCGGGTGGTCGGCGAGCCAGCCGGCGCCGGCCCGGAGCAGCTTGTCCACCTCGTCCGGCGCCACCCAGTAGTGCTTGGCGTCGTCCAGCACCGGCAGCAGCACGTACAGGTGGTTGAGCGCGTCGGCGACCCGCAGCGTCCCGGTCAGGGTCAGGTCCACGTAGCGGCTGTCGCCCCACTCCGGGTACGCCTCGTCGAGCGGGATCGGGGTGGCGGTCACCGCCCAGCCGAGCGGGCCGAAGACCCGGCCGGCCAGTTCGGCGCCGCCCCGGCAGCGCAGCACCGGCACCCGGACCACCAGCGGGATCGCGGTGGCGGCCAGCTCCGGGCGGTCCCGGGACTCGCCGCGCAGCGCTGACCGGAAGACCTTGGCCAGCGCCGAGGAGAGCAGGCTGGACGCCGCGTACGCGCGGTCGTTGACGTACCGGCCGAGGGTGAAGGCGTCCGGCGTGGTCGCCTGCCGGCGGCCCCGCCCGCCGCCCAGCTTCAGCGGATCCACCTCGACCAGCAGCGCCGCCGTGCACCGCGCCTCGTCCGCCTCGGGATAGAGCACGTGCGCGGTGCCGGCGGGCAGGTCGAAGCTCTGCACGCGGTCCGGGTGCTTGACGAGGAGGTGGCCGAGGTCGGTGGCGGGACGGTGGGTGGTGGTCAGGGTGAGCAGCACGGTCTGATGGTCTCAGCGTTGTCGATCGTGTTTCGGCCCGCTTGTGGGCCCGGTCAGGCGACGAAGCGGGTGTGGCGGCGGCGGGCCAGCAGGTAGCCGGCGGCGCCGGCGACCAGCAGCAGGGCGCCGAGTCCGGCGGTCAACGCGGTCCGGTCACCGGTGATCGGCAGCGTGCCGCCGCCGCCCGCGCCGCCCGACGCCGGCGGGGCGACCCGGATGATCGCGCTGTCGTTCGCCGGGTTCAGGTCCGGGCGGCGTTCGTCCCCGCGGTAGTGGCGCAGCTCGATCCGGCCGGTGCTGGCGGCGCGGGTGATGCGCAGCTCGAACCGCAGCCGTAGCTGCCCGCCCGGCGGGACGTTCTCCGTGGCGTGGCACTCGTACTCCCGGGCACCCGGGACCCCCCAGCCGTACTCCGGGATCTCGGGCCCGGGGTCGTCGTCGCGGATCTGCCGGACGTCCTGGCAGGACCGGGGCGCGCTCACCGCGACCGCGCCCTCGGGCACCCGCACCCGCGCCAGGGTCCAGAGCTGCTGGGAGCCGTCGACGGTGGTGGCCGCCGGCCCGTTGTTGGTCCAGCCCACGGTGAGCGGGACGGTCGCACCCACCACGCCGGTCACGGTGGCGCCGTCGGCCGCCAGGTCGGCCCGCTGGTCGCCGGTGACGTGCAGGAAGAGCGCGGTGCCGTTGTCGTACGGGTCGACGTCGGTCTGCGGCGGGGCGCTGGCCAGGCCGGCGGTGGTCGTCAGCCGGAGCGTCCCCTGGGTGCCCCACGGGCCGAGCCGGTCACCGAGCCGCGCGATGGACAGGAACTCCCGCCAGTCGGCCGGGGTGAACCAGAACGCGTTGCCCCGCAGGTCGTCGGGGGCCCAGGCGTCCCGCCGGAAGCGCAGGGCGAAGCTGTCGTCCGGCCGCGCGGTCGCGCCCGGCTCCAGCACGGCGTCCGGGAAGAAGCAGGCGAAGACGGTGGCGCCCAGATCCGGGACCGGCCGCTCCGCGTACTGGCAGTTCTGGTAGCGCCGGTCGGGAAGGAGCGGGTACGGGCCCTGGACCAGCAGCACCGCCCCGCGGGCGGGCGTCGCGCCCCGGTTCGTCACGGCGAGCGGCGCCGGGAGCCGGGCGCCGGGCCGGCCGGAGAGCGGCAGTTCCGCGGCGGCCACCAGGGCGACGCCCTCGCCGACCGTGATGGTGGGCCGGGCGGTGGCGGTGCCCGCGTCGGGCGTGCTCAGGGTGAGCGTGAGCCGGCCCTCCTGGCCCGCCGTCGCGCCGTCCCGGGCACTGACCGACAGGTGCAGCAGGGCCGAGTCGGCACCACCCTGGACCGTGCACCGGATGACGGCCCCCGACTCGGTGCAGGACCTGGTGCCCGGGGGCGGCTCGACCAGGGCGAAGGCGTCGACCTCGCCGCGGTCGACGGTCAGCGTCGAACTGGGCAGCGGTCGGTCGGTGAGCGGATAAACCGAGATGGTGCGTAGGGTGCCACCCGGGGTGAGCACGGCGTTGTTCGCGTAGAGCGCCAGGTCGTCGCCGGCGGCGGCCGCACCGGCCGGGGCGGTGCCGGCGGCCGTGACCAGGGCCGCGATGCCGAGGGCGGCGAGCCACCGCCGGACGGTCCGGGTGAGTGCCATGATTCCCCTCCGCGTGGCCCGCCTCGTGCGGCCTGTTCGCAGCGTAGGGGACCGGCCACCGGGCCGGCTGCCCCGAAATGCCGGCGGCCGGGGAAAAGAACCGGTCGGACGATGCAATGTCCCGGCCACCCGTACCCGTCAACTGAGCGGGACACCCGGGAGGTGCAGTGACGTACGAGGAGTTCGCCGACGCGCGGCTGAGCGTCCTGCTGCGGTACGCGGTCATGCTGACCGGCGATCCGCACCAGGCGCAGGACCTGGTCCAGGACACCATGGTGCGGGTCCAGTTGAACTGGCGGCGGGTGGTGCGCAGCGAGGCCCCGGAGCGGTACGTCCGGCGGATGCTGACCAACCAGTACATCGACTGGCGGCGCGGCTCGTGGGCGCGGCGGGTGCTGTTGCGCGGCGAACCGGACGAGGCGGTGCCGGCGCCGACCGACCACGCCCAGTCCGCGGTGGACCGGGACCAGATCTGGTCCTGGCTGTCCCGGCTGCCCCGCCGGCAGCGCGCCACGCTGGTGCTGCGCTACTACGAGGACCTGCCCGACGCGGAGATCGCCGAGATCCTCGGCTGCGCGGTCGGCACCGTCCGCTCCAGCATCTCGCGTGCCCTGGCCACCCTTCGAGCCGAGACCGTGGAGGTGCACTGATGATCGAGGACGACCTGCGGGCTGCCTTCGCGCGGCACGAGACCCTCGCCCCGCCCACCGGGCCGCTCCGCGCCGCCATCGACCGGGTGGCGAACCGCCGCCGGCGTCGCCGGCTGCGGCTGCGTCTCGGTGGCACGGCGTTGGCGCTGGTCGCCGCCGCCCTGGTCGGCTTCACGGCGCTGGCGCCCCGGCCGCCGGCCCCGTCGGGTCAGCTCGCCGCACCGGCGTCACCGGTACCCACCGGGGCGCTGAACGTGCTGCTGCTCGGCGTGGACGCGGCCGACGGGGGCCGGCGGGCCGACTCCGTCGTGCTCGTGCACGTGCCGGCCGACCGGAGCCGGCTCTACCTCGTCTCGATCTCGCGCGACCTGCCGGTGCCGGTCCCCGGCGGGGGGCGGGACAAGCTCAACGCGTCGTTCGCCGCCGGCGCCGGGAAGACCGTGGACCTGGCGGCGGGCTACCGGAACACCCGCCAGGTGGTCGCCCAACTCGTCGGCGTACCGATCGACGCCGGCGCGGTGCTCACCTACCCGGCGACCCGGGAACTCACCGACGCGGTCGGCGGGGTACCGGTCTGCCTGCCGGCGGCGGTGCGCTCGGTGCACACCGGCCGGCGCTTCCCGGCCGGCTGCCAGCAGTTGGGTGGTGCGGCCGCGGTGGACCTGCTGCGGCAGCGGTACGGCCTGCGCAACGGCGGCCTGGACCGGGACCGCAACGCCGGCCGGTATGCGGCCGGGCTGCTGCGCCGGATCCAGGAGCAGGGTGTGCTGACCGACCCGGCCCGGCTCAACCGGTTGATGGTGCAGGTCGGACCCGATCTGGTCACCGACACCGGGGACACCTCGCTGCTGGCGCTGCTCTCGGTCGTCGGGAAAGTGACGGGCGCCGAGCCGGTCGCGGTCAGCCTGCCGGTGCGCTTCGAGGAGCAGGGCTCCTACCAGGTGGGGATGAACCCGGCACTGGCCCCCGGCTTCCTCGCCGCGCTGCGCGAGGACCGGCTGGCGGAGTGGACCGCGGCCCACCCCGACCAGGTGACCAGCCTGCGCTGACCCGGGCGGGGCCGGTTCCCGGCCCCGCCCGCCGGCTCAGCGGTAGTCGTCCTCGTCCGCGGTGACCACCCGGGCCTGCTCCATGGCATCCCAGTCACCGACCTCGAGGCCGCGGTGCGGCTCGGCGTCGCTGTCGTCCGGCGTGACCACCGCCGCCTGCTCGACCGCGTCGGCCGGCTCCGCCTCCAGGTCGCGCTCCTCCGGAGCGAGGTGATCGCTCGGGGCGAAGTCCTCGTCGGGCTGACCCATCGTCCCTCCCTGGATCTCGCTGCGGACCATTCCCACCACACCGTACGGGCTGGGGCCGGCCCCCGCTCGGCGCCGGGCCGAACCGCCGGGTGGCGGCCGGCGTGCCCCCGCCCGGCGTGCCCCCCGGCCGGCGTGCCCCCCGGCCGGCGTGGCCCGCAGCCGGCGGGCCCGGGGGGCCGGCCTTGGCCGGCGCGCCCGGGCGGAGTCGCCGGATCGTCCCTCCGGTCGCGAGGCCCGTGCCAGGATGGTGGGGTGGGTTTCCTGATCCGACTAGCGATCACCGCGGTGGCCCTGTGGATCACCACGCTGATCGTCCCGGGAGTGGAGGTGACCGGCCGCAGCGGCGCGAACAACGCGCTGACCCTGATCGTGGTCGCGCTCATCTTCGGTGTGGTCAACGCGGTGCTCAAGCCGGTCATCAAGGTGATCGGCTGCGTGTTCTACCTGCTCACGCTGGGCCTCTTCGCCCTCGTGGTGAACGCCCTACTGTTCCTGCTCACCGACTGGATCGCCCGCGGGCTCGACCTGCCCTTCCACGTCAACGGCTTCTGGGCCGCGTTCTGGGGGGCCATCGTGATGGCCGTGGTGACCTGGCTGATCAGCGTGGTGGTGCCGGACCGGCTGGCAGAGCGGTGAGCGGTTCCCGGGTCGGTTGTGCCCGCCGCGACCTCCTACGGGATACTTCCCGCGGTGGACAGCGCGGTCCGGCGCACCCGTGGACGTCAGCGACCGGAACGGTCGGCGCCATGGAAGACAGCGGCCTGCACGGCCGAGAGCGGTAAGTAAGGAGCGTTAGATATGCCCATCGCTTCCCCCGAGGCTTACGCGGAGATGCTGGACCGGGCCAAGGCCGGCCGGTACGCGTACCCCGCGATCAACGTGACCTCGTCCCAGACGCTGAACGCGGCGCTCAAGGGCTTCGCCGACGCGGAGAGCGACGGCATCATCCAGGTGTCGACCGGCGGCGCGGAATACCTGTCCGGTCCGTCCGTCAAGGACATGGTGACCGGCGCCGTGGCCTTCGCCGCCTACGCGCACGAGGTGGCCAAGAAGTACCCGGTGAACATCGCGCTGCACACCGACCACTGCCCCAAGGACAAGCTGGACAAGTTCGTCCGGCCGCTGATGGCCATCTCGCAGGAGCGCGTGAAGAACGGCCAGGAGCCGCTGTTCCAGTCGCACATGTGGGACGGCTCGGCCGTGCCGGTGGCGGAGAACCTCCAGATCGCCGAGGAGCTGCTCAGCCAGGCCGCCAAGGGCAAGATCGTCCTGGAGATCGAGGTCGGCGTCGTCGGCGGCGAGGAGGACGGCGTCGAGAACGCCATCAACGAGAAGCTCTACACCACCGTCGATGACGGCCTGGCCATGGTCGAGGCGCTCGGCCTCGGCGAGAAGGGTCGCTACATGGCGGCGCTGACCTTCGGCAACGTGCACGGCGTCTACAAGCCGGGCAACGTGAAGCTCCGCCCCGAGGTGCTCAAGCACATCCAGGAGGCGGTCGGCGCCAAGTACGGCAAGGAGAAGCCGCTCAGCCTGGTCTTCCACGGCGGCTCCGGCTCGCTGCTGTCGGAGATCCGCGAGGCGCTGGACTACGGCGTGGTGAAGATGAACATCGACACCGACACCCAGTACACCTTCTCCCGCCCGGTCGCGGACCACATGTTCCGCAACTACGACGGCGTGCTCAAGGTGGACGGCGAGGTCGGCAACAAGAAGATGTACGACCCGCGGGTCTGGGGCAAGGCCGCCGAGTCCGGGATGGCCGCCCGCGTGGTGGAGGCCTGCGAGCACCTGCGCTCCACCGGCACCACCATGAAGTGACGCCGCGCGCGTGAGCGGAAGGCCGGCACCCCGGGCGGGGGCCGGCCTTCCGCGTCTCACCGGGCGGTCAGCACCTGGACCGCTTCGCGGACGTCGTCGGTGAGGTGCACCGTGGCCGACAGGTCACCGAACGGGGAGGCCGCGAAGAGCGGGCGCAGCAGCGACTCGACCGGCAGTTCGGTCGTCCAGTACGTCCGGTCCAGGAAGACGTACGCCCCGCTGGCCCCGTCGGTGCCGTAGTAGGTCTTGGTGGCCGCCTGGAACACCTCCTGCACGGTGCCGGCCCGGCCGGGCGCGAAGACGATCCCGCCCCGGGCCAGCCGCAGGATGGTGTCCTCCCGGATGGCGTTGGAGAAGTACTTGGCGATCCGGCCGGCGAACAGGTTCGCCGGCTCGTGCCCGTAGAGCCAGGTGGGGATGGCCAGCCCGCCCGAGCGGGCCCACTCGGTGCCGGTGGCCGCCGGGCGCGGGGCGGGCAGCGCCGGGCCGGCGTACTTCTCCCGGACCCGCAGCGCCGCCTCGGTGTAGCGGTCGTGGTCGGTGAAGTCGGGCGCGGTGGCCAGCGCGTCGATCGCCGCGGTCAGCTCGTCGGCCGGCCAGCCGGCGAGGAACGCGCCCAGGTTGGCCGCCTCCATCACGCCGGGACCGCCGCCGGTCACCACCAGCCGGTCGGCCCGGGCCAGCTCCCAGCCCAGCACCGCCGCCATCCGGTACGCGGCGCTGCCGCGCGGCACCGCGTGCCCGCCCATCACCCCCACCACCGACTGTGGCCCGTGCACCGCCAGCCAGGCCCGGGTGGCGTCCGCCAGGGCGTTGTCCACCCCGTGGTCGTGCAGCCGCTGGCCGAGCGCCTCGCGGACGTCGGGCAGCGCCCCGCCGTGCGCCCGGAAGTGCGCGTACACCCGGGTGTCGTACATCCCGGCGAACCCCGCCTCGGCGAAGCCCGCGGCCAGGTCGTCGGCGGTGTAGAGGTGGGCCTGCTGGGTCGGGTAGGGCAGCTTCGAGAACGGCGGCACCACGTTCGCTCCGCGCCGGACCAGGTCGGCGCCGACCTCACGGCCGGCGAACCGGCAGCCCACGAAGAGCGTGTCGGCCACGTCGACGCGGGTCAGGTCGGGGACGGGGTCGAGGTCGAGGCGGAGGCCCTGCACGGTGAGCCCGGCCAGGCTGCCGGTGGCGAGGTGTCGCTCGAACTCGGCCCGGGTCTCGATCTCGTCGTGGCTGGTGTCGTGCGGCTCGATGACGTCCGCGGGAGGTGGGGTCGGCACCCCGCCATCCTGCCCGCGCGGGGCAAGCCGGCAAACCCGGTACGGACCGCAGGAGCCCGACGGTCAGACCGCCGGGCTCCTGCTCAACCGGGTCCTGGGGAGGCTCCGGAGCATTAGTTGTAGTAGAAAACACCGCGGCGCGGGATGGGCCGCGGGTACTGGACCGAGGGCCGCAGGCGTGACGAAACCCTCAGCCGTTCAGCCGACCGGCTCGCCCGACCCTCTCGCGGACCTCAGGGCGAAGCGGGTTGAATGGGGCGATGCAGAACCTGTTGCCTGAGCCACCGGCCACGCTCCTGCCCGCGCACGAGGAGGCCGACGCCGCGCTGGCGGCCGCCGCCGAGCAGGACACCGACGAGGCGTACGCCGAGGTGGCCGCCCGCTTCCCCACCCACAGCGCGGCGTGGGGGGCGCTCGCCGCCCGGGCGTTCGCCGCGGGCCAGGTCGTCACGGCGTACGCGTACGCGCGCACCGGCTACCACCGGGGCCTGGACCAGCTGCGCCGCAGCGGCTGGAAGGGCCACGGCCCGGTGCCCTGGTCGCACCGGCCCAACCGGGGCTTCCTGCGCTGCCTCTACGTGCTGTCCCGGGCCGCGGGCGAGATCGGCGAGGCGGACGAGGCGGCCCGCTGCGCCCAGTTCCTCCGCGACTGCGACCCGGCCGCGGCGGACGCGCTCGCCAGCCGCTGACCGCGCCCCGCGACCGCCGGCCCCGGACCGGGCCGCCCGCCGACCGCGTCACGTGACGGCCGGCCCCGGTCCGGCCGGCCGGCCGCTGACCGTGCCAGGTGACGGCCGGCCCCGCCGGGGGCCGGCCGTCGCGCCGCTCACAGACCCTCCGCCACCGCCGCCGCGATCTTCAACCAGGCGTCGCGGGTGGCCGAGGAGAGCTGGCCGTACCGGATCGGCTCGCCGGTGTCGATGAGCCGCTCGTACGGCGCGAGCAGCACCGCCCGGGTCCGGGCGGCGAAGTGCTCCTGGATCGCCGGCAGGTCGATCTCCTTGCGCGACGGCGGCATCGACACCACCGTGACCGCTTGCCGCACCAGCCGCTGCCGGCCGCTCTGCTCCAGATGGTCGAGCATCCGGGCGGCCGTCTCCGCCGAGTCGTTGCGGGCCGACATGGTGACCACCAACTGGTCGGTGGCGTCCATCGCGGCCTGCCAGTTCTGCGCCCGGACGTTGTTCCCGGTGTCCACGAAGATCAGCTTGTAGAAGCGGCTGACCACCTCGCGGATCTCGGCGAACGCGGCGGCGGTGAGCATCTCGCCGCCGGTGGCGGACTCGTCCGAGGCGAGCACGTCGAACATCCCCTCGCCCTGCGAGCGGACGTACTGCGACAGGTCGCCGACCCGGCCGTGCGGCCCTTGGAACTGGGCCAGGTCGCGCAGCATGTCCCGGACCGTACGGGAGTGGAAGTCCTGCTGCGCCCGCATGCCCAGGGTGCCCTGGGTCTCGTTGTTGTCCCAGGCCAGCACGTACCCGCCGCGTTTCTGCCCGAAGGTCATGGCGAGCAGCAGGATGGCGACGGTCTTGCCGGCGCCGCCCTTCGGGTTGACCACGGTCACCTGGCGCAGCCCGCCGAAGTTGCGGCGGACCATCTCGATGTCCCGCTTCATCTCCTGCTCGTGCCGCCCGGGCGGGAGCCGGACCAGGCCGATCCGGTTCACCACGGCCCGTACGCCCATGGTGGCCACCGGGTCGACCGGCCGGGCCTGCCGGCGGCGGGCGAAGTCCTCGGCGGTCGGGGCGACCCCGGGCTCCGGTGCCCAGCCCTGCTCCGGGTACCCGGTCGGCGCCTGCTCCGGGTATCCGGTCGGTGCCGGACCGGGCTGCTGCGGCGGGGCGGGCTGTGGCGCACCCGTCGCGGCCGGCTGCGGCCAGGGCGGGTACGGCCCGGGCGCGGGGCCGACCCCCGACGGCGGATACCCGGGCTGCCCGTACCCGACCGGGCCGGGCGGGTACGCCGACCCGTTGCCGTAGGGCGGCTGGTGCAGCGGTACGCCCGGCGACGGCGGGAACGGCCCGAGCCGCGGTGGCCCGGCGTCCCCGGTGGCGTCCGCCGCGTCCGTCGTACCGCCGTCGGGGAGCGGTTGGGCGGCGCCGGCCAGGCCGGGCGTCGGGGCCGGCTCGGTGGCGCGCTGGTCGGGCGGCGCTGGTTGCGGGTTGGTCATGCTGGGCGCCGTCGACTCGGTGCCGGGTTGCGTGGGGGCCGGCTCGGTGGCGGTGGCGCGCTGCGGTGGTTGGGCCCAGGGTGATTCGCCCCGGCCGCCGGGGCCGCCGGCGGACTCGTCGCCGCCGCCGGCCGGATCGGGCTCGCCGTGGTCGCGGCCGGGCGGCGGGGTCGTGGCCTCCGGCGTCGGGACCGGCAACCCGCCGGCGAGGGCGGGCGTTTGCGGGTCATCGGCGGGTGGGCTCCCGGGCCGCCCGGCCGCGTCCGCCGCGCCGGCCAGGTCGGAGGGCGGGACCGACCCGGTCGCTGGCCCGGGCGGCTGGTCGAGGGTGAACGGAAGGTCCAGGTCCACCGGGGCCGGCCGTACCGCCTGCGGGGCCGATCCCTCGGCCCGAGGCCGGCCGGCGGCGCTCACCTCGGCCTGGGCCGGGCCGGGAGCGGTCGCCTGGGCCGGGCCGGGAGCGGTCGCCTCGGCCGGGGCCGGGCCGGGCGGGGTGCTCGCCGGGTCGACGGGTGGCTGTGGCAAGGGGGTGGGCGGGGGTGTGGCCGGCGCGGTCGACGGCGGCCAGTTGGGTGTGTTCGCCCCGGGCGGCATGGGTGGCCAGCTCGCCGCGCCGGGCTGGGCCGGGGCGGCCCAGGGCGGGACGGTGGCGGCCGGGTCGTTCTGCTCCGGCGGCCAGAGCGGTTCGATGTCCCGCTCCGGCACCGGCGGTTGGCCCGGTACGTGGGCCCGGTCGGCGTTCTCGTGCACCACGGTTCCTCCCCATTCCTCCCGCCGAGGATAGGCCGTCCGGCTGCCCGGCCGCCCGGTCGGAAGATCGACGGAGGTCAGCCGGTCCAGACCGCCCAGGCGCCCGGCTCGATCCACCAGGAGCGCTTCCGGTTCAGTTCCGCCTCGACGCCGTCGTCCAGGAAGGGCACCTTGTCGTCGCGCGGCACCACGGCCACGGCCCGGCCGCGGGCGCGCCGCACCTCCAGGCGTACCCGCTTGCGGCCCCAGGTGGAGCGGGCGACCACGGGCACGGCCACCGCCACCTCCACCCGGCCGTCGGTCGGGTCCGGGTCGGCGAGCAGCGTCACGTCGGCCAGGCGCGCGTACCCGCCGGCGTTGCCGATCGCGCAGGCCATGATCGGCTCGTCCCCGTCGCTCAGCGTCGTCCCGTCGACCTCCACCCGGGCCCGCCAGTGCAGCGGCCGGCCCGCGTCGTCGGCCGCGCCGAGCAGGGCGCCGTCGAGGGTCACCGAGCCGCCGTCGTTGCGCAGCAGGTCGAGCCGGCGGGCCGTGCCGTCCAGCACCGCGGCGGCCACCGCCGCCGGGTCCCGGGGCAGCCCGAGTTGCCCGGCCAGGTCCCGCGCCGGACCGCTCCGGGCCGGATCGAGCGGGAGTACGCCGACCGGGGGCAGGTCCGGCACGGTCCGGTCGCCGGGCAGGTCGTCCGGGCGGCGGCTGGGCGGCGGGGCGTACCGGCGGACCAGCCGACGCAGCACGGCGCGCAACTGTCCGTCACTCGCGGTAGCGATCACGAGACGGGTCTTGGAGTCCGGGTCGGGCCAGGTGAGGCCGTCGGCGCGCGGCGGAGCGTCCAGCCGGGCCAGCACCTCGTCGATCTCCGCGTCCGACCGGGCGGTGACCGTCACCACCCGCGCACCCCGGGCGGTCAGCGCGTCCGCGCAGGCCAACACCGGTACGCGCGGCGTCTCGCAGCGCTCCGGGGACTCCTCGCCGGCTCCCTCGGCGGCGCCGCCGCAGCAGGCGTCACCGCCGCCGCAACCCCCACCGGCGGCGTCCCGCCCCGAGCCGAGGGTGAGCAGCACCACGTCGTACACGAAGGAGCCTCCTGCTTCTCGACGAACCCCTGCCGGTCCCATCGTCACTACTTGTTAGCCTGACACCCCGGGCTCGCTGACCGGTCGCCACCTGGCACCCGAGCCTTCTGGAGGCGGAGAAGATGCCAGCGATCGTGCTCCTCGGCGCCCAGTGGGGCGACGAGGGCAAGGGCAAGGTTACCGACCTGCTGGGTGAGCGGGTCGACTACGTCGTGCGCTACTCCGGCGGCAACAACGCCGGCCACACGGTGATCACCCCGGACGGCCAGAAGTACGCGCTGCACCTGATGCCGTCCGGCGCGCTGTCGCCGAGCGCGATGATCGTCATCGGCAACGGCGTGGTGGTCGACCCGAAGGTGCTGCTGGAGGAGATCGACGGCCTCGCCGAGCGCGGGGTGGACGTGTCCCGGCTGCGCATCTCCGGCGACGCGCACCTGATCATGCCGCACCACCGGGCGCTGGACCGGGTGGTCGAGCGCTACCTGGGCAGCTCCCGGATCGGCACCACCGGCCGGGGCATCGGCCCCGCGTACGGCGACAAGGTCGCCCGGATGGGCATCCGGCTCCAGGACCTGCTGGACCCCGGCATCCTGCGGAAGAAGCTGGAGCTGGCGCTCCGCGAGAAGAACCAGCTCCTGTTCAAGGTCTACAACCGCAAGGCGATCGACCTGGACGCGACGATCGAGGAGTACCTCGGCTACGCCGAGCGGCTCCGGCCGTACATCGCCGAGACCCGGGTGATGCTCTGGGACGCCCTGGACCGCGGCGAGACGGTGCTGCTGGAGGGTGCCCAGGCCACCATGCTCGACATGGACCACGGCACCTATCCGTTCGTCACGTCGTCGAACCCGACGGCCGGCGGCGCGTGCGTGGGCGCGGGCATCCCGCCGACCGCGATCACCAAGGTCATCGCGGTGAGCAAGGCGTACACGACCCGGGTGGGCAGCGGCCCGTTCCCCACCGAGCTGTTCGACGACAACGGCCAGCACCTGCGCAAGATCGGCCACGAGTACGGCACCACCACCGGCCGGGAGCGCCGCTGCGGCTGGTTCGACGCGGTGGTCGCCCGGTACGCCTGCCGTCTCAACGGCGTCACCGACCTGGTGGTCACCAAGCTGGACGTGCTCACCGGCATGGCCAAGGTGCCGATCTGCGTCGGGTACGAGATCAACGGTGAGCGCTACGACGACATGCCGATGACGCAGACCGAGATCCACCACGCGACGCCGATCTACGAAGAGCTCGACGGCTGGTGGGAGGACATCACCAAGGCCCGCACCGAGGACGAGTTGCCGGAGAACGCCCGCCGCTACATCGCCCGCATCGAGGAACTCACCGGCACCCGCGTGAGCGTCGTCGGCGTGGGCCCCGGCCGCGAAGAGAACGTCCTCCGCCACCCCCTCCTCCCCTGACCCCCTGCCCCCGCCTCCCCACCCTCGTCGCGGTGACCAGGGAGTTCGCGTCCTGAACCAATCAGGATGAGACGCGAACTCCTTGATCAACTGCGCCGGGTCGGGCGGCCAGTAGGATGCGGGGTCGTGCGGGTTCTTCTTGTGGGTAGTGGTGGGCGGGAGCACGCGCTCGCCCTCGGGCTGGCCGGCGATCCGGCGGTGCAGGCACTGGTCGCGGCACCGGGCAATCCGGGGGTCGCGGCGGTGGCGGAACTGCGGGAGGTGGACGCGACCGACCCGGCCTCGGTGGCGGCGCTCGCCGTGGAGACCGGCGCCGACCTGGTGGTGATCGGGCCCGAGGCGCCGCTGGTGGCGGGGGTCGCCGACGCGGTACGCGCCAAGGGCATCGCGGTGTTCGGCCCGTCCGCGCAGGCCGCCCGGCTGGAGGGCTCGAAGGCGTTCGCCAAGGACGTGATGACGGCCGCCGGCGTGCCCACCGCCCGGGCGTACACCTGCGACGACGCGGAGAGCGTCCGGCGCGCGCTGGCCGAGTTCGGCGCACCCTACGTGGTGAAGAACGACGGGCTGGCCGCCGGCAAGGGCGTGGTGGTCACCGACGACCCGGCGGTCGCCGAGGCGCACGCGGCGGAGTGCGGCCGGGTCGTCATCGAGGAGTACCTGGCCGGACCCGAGGTGTCCCTCTTCGTGGTCACCGACGGCGAGGCGGCGCTGCCGCTGCTGCCCGCGCAGGACTTCAAGCGGGCCGGCGACGGCGACACCGGCCCGAACACCGGCGGCATGGGGGCGTACGCGCCGCTGCCGTGGGCGCCGCCCGGGCTGGTCGACGAGGTGATGCGCGACGTCGTGCACCCGACGCTGGCCGAGATGCGCCGGCGCGGCACCCCGTTCTCGGGTCTGCTCTACGTCGGCCTGGCGATCACCGCCGCCGGCCCCCGCGTGATCGAGTTCAACGCCCGCTTCGGCGACCCGGAGACCCAGGTGGTCCTCGCGCTGCTGAACACCCCGCTGGCCGGGCTGCTGCACGCCGCCGCCACCGGCACGCTGGCGGCGCACCCGCCGCTGCGCTGGCGCGACGGTTCGGCGGTCACGGTCGTGGTGGCGGCCGAGGGCTATCCGGCGGCCCCGCGCACCGGTGACGTGATCACCGGGGCCGAGCAGCCCGGCGTGATCCACGCCGGCACCCGCCGGGACGGCGACGGCACGCTGCGGTCGGCCGGCGGCCGGGTGCTCTGCGCCACGGCCACCGGCCCGGACCTGGCGGCGGCACGGCAGGCCGCGTACGCCCTGGTGTCGGGGATCGAGCTGGCCGGCTCCCAGCACCGGACCGACATCGCCGCCGCGGCCGCCGACGGACGGATCAGCCTGCCGGCCTGACCGCCGCCGACGGACGGATCAGCCGGCCTGACCGGGCCGCCGACGGACGGAACCGTCCGCTCCGGGGCGAGGGCGCTAGACCGTCCCGACGGCCGGGGTGGCCGGCGAGGTGGCCGGCGTGGCCGGGGTGGTCGGCTGGGCCGGCGGGACGGTGCGCTCGACGATCCGGTCCAGCAGGTTGCGGGTGGCCCGTTCGATGCGCTCGTTGCGCCAGGTGGGGCTGTTCAGCGCCGTCGTCCAGCGCAGCGTGCCGGCGGCGAAGACGATCGCCCCGTTGGCGGTCTCGTAGATGTGGCTGCTCTGGATCTGCGGCCGGCCCTGACTCGTCCGGTAGGGCGAGGCGCTGAGGATCGTGGCACGCACGTCGCGGAGCGGCTTGACGCCCCGGGAGCGGCCGTCGGCCTCGCCGCCGACGAGGCTGGGGATCCGGTCGCCCTCGGCCACCCCGGTGCCGGCCCAGAACCAGTGGTCGGCGGCGCGTACGACCAGTGACTTGCGGCCGTCCACGACGCCGTTGTACTGCACGCCCAGGAACGCCTGCTCGGGTTCGCCGCGGTCGCGCCAGCGGCTGGTGGTCTCGTCGGTGACCGCGCTCAGGTCGGTGGGCGCGATCTTGGTGCAGGTGATCGTCCGCTCCGGCCGGCCGTCGTCCGCGGCGTCGACGAGGATGCGCCAGTAGATGCTGTTCGCGCCGAAGTAGGCGACGCTGGTCCCGCCGGCCACCGCCCGCTCGGCGGCCCCGCGCATCTCGGTGGACCAGTACTCGTCGTGCCCGCAGAACACGATGCCCCGGTGCCGGGTGGGATCGAGCCGCCCCGAGTGCAGGTCGAAACTGGTGGCGTAGGAGATGTCGTAGCCGGACCGCTCCAGAAACTGGATGGCGTGCTGGTCCTCAAGGAAGCGGGAGGGGATGCCCTCGTTGGCGTACGGCCGGTCGAAGGAGACCCGGGCCGCCCGCAACTCCGGGTCGGTGCGGCCGTCGGCGGAGTAGCCGTTGTAGAGGCTCTTGCCCTGCCGGCGGTCCTTCGGCCACTGGTTGTACGCCTGCCAGGTGGTGACCGGCAGGACCACGCAGAGGTCGGAGCGGCGCTGGTCGTCCCGGACGATGAACGGGGTGCAGGCCCGCCAGCCGGCGACCGAGGTGAACACCGCCTGGTAGACCCCCGAGGGCCAGTCGGTGGGCACGTCCAGCCCCCAGGAGCGGGGCCAGCGACAGGCGATCATGCCGTCCGCGGCGTCGGCCGCCGGCACCTCCTGGGGGACCCCTTCGAGTTCCGGACTGGTGTACACGGTGCGGGCGCCGGCACCGCCGTACCAGCCCAGTCGGTGGATGGTGATCCGGTACCGGCCGGCCGGGTTCACCGCGACGTGGAAGTCGAGGGAGTCACCGGGCAGGATGCTGGTCTTGTTGACGTACCCCTGGATCTGCCGGTGGTCGTCGTCGGTGGTCGGCAGGCCCTCCTTCGGCCACCAGGGCTCGCCGGGCAGGAGGTTCTCCTCGGCGAGGGTGGGCGGCGGCTGCCGCACCGACACGTCGGAGGGCCTCGGCGCGGGCGTCCGGCCGGAGAAGTACTCCGCGTTGATGGCCGCGGCGGACGCCCCACCAGCCAGCAGAGCGAGCGCCCAGCGCCGACGCATTCGGACCATCTAGTGGCTCCTGGGGGCATGGAGAGGACCTGCCGGCCCGGGACGAAAGCGGAGAGAGGCTATCACGCTCCGTACGCCGAATCTGTCCCTCGCGCGGCTGCTTACGCGCACCGAACGGCCGGATGATTACTCGTAGTAACGGCGCAGCTCCCGCGCGACCACCTTGCCGGTGGCGTTGCGCGGCAGGTACTTCACGAAGACCACGTCCCGCGGTACGGAGAAGCGGGCCAGGTAGTGCCGCACGTACTCGCGGACCGCGGCCGGGTCGAGCTGCTCGTCCGGGTGCAGGGCCAGGAAGGCGGCCAGTCGCTGACCGTATTCGGGATCGGGTACGCCGATGACCGCGACCTCGCGCACCTGCGGCAGCCGGGCGATCAGATCCTCCACCTCGGACGGGAAGACGTTCTCCCCACCGGAGACGATCATGTCGTCGGCCCGGCCGTCGACGAAGAGCAGCCCGTCGGCGTTGACCCGGCCCAGGTCACCGGTGTCGAGCAGGCCGTCGTGGCTCTCCCGGCTGGCCCCGGAGGTGTACCCCTCGAAGAGCATCTCGTTGCCCACGAAGATCCGCCCGACCTGCCCGCCCGGCACCGGCCGGCCGGCGTCGTCGAGGACCTCCAGCCGGGTGCCGTGCGGCGGCCGGCCGGCCGTGGTGGGCGCCGCCCGCAGCTCGGCCGGGCCGGCGATGGAGGCCCAGGAGACCTCCGTGGAGCCGTAGAGGTTGTAGAGGACGTCGCCGAAGCGGTCCATGAAGGCGGTGGCCAGCCCGCCGGGGAGGGCCGAGCCGCTGACCGCGACCACCTTCAGCGGTGATCGGGCCGCCGGCGGCGGCGCCTCCATCAACCGCTGCAGCATCACCGGTACGGCGAAGAGCGCGTCGCAGGACTGGGCGGTCAGCGCGGCCAGCGTGGCGGCCGGGTCGAAGCGGCGGTGCAGCACGACGGTGGCGCGCAGCGCGAACGCCACCTGGAGGGCGGCGTACCCCCAGGTGTGGAAGATCGGCGCGGCGATCAGCACCGTCTCCCGGGTGTGCAGCGGGATCCGGTCGATGATGGAGACCAGCGGGCCGAAACCGTGTGGGGTCGGGCGCCGGGCGCCCTTCGGCGCGCCGGTGGTGCCCGAGGTGAGCACGATGGTCCGACCGTCCCGCTCCGGCGGCTGGAGCTGGTCCCCGGGCAGGGCGGCGGCGATCAGCTCCTCCTGGCCCCGCTCGTCGACCCGGTGCACCTCGGCGGGGAGGGCGAGGAGCCGCTCCGCGAACTCCGCGTCGTGCACCAGCACCCGCAACTTCTGCTCCTCGGCCACGGTGCTGAGCTGGCCGGCGGAGAGCCCGGTGTTGACCAGTACGGCGTCCGCACCGAGCAGCATGGCTCCGACGATCGCCTCGATCAGCCCGTGGTGGTTGCGGCACAGCACGCCGATCCGGTCGCCGCTGCGTACGCCGAGCACGGCGCGCATCGACCGGGCCAGCCGTTCCGAGCGGTCCAGCAGTTCCTGGTAGGTCAGGCTGCCGCCGTTCTCGTCGACGACCGCGGTCCGCCCGGGATCGCGGGCGGCGGCCTGGCGCAGCTCACCGGCGAGGCTCCAGCCCCAGCGGCGCAGCGCGTTGAGCTGGGAGGCGACCCGGATCGGGTGCCCCGGGGTGAGCAGTCCGCGTCGGGTCAGCGTGGCGACGATGAACGGCAGGTCCATGCCGAGCCTCCTTCGCGTTCGAGTCTCCCGATCATGCACCGTCCGGGCCCGGCGGCCCGGCTGAGGTGATCATCTGTCCAGCCGGCGGACACGCGGAACGGCGTACGCCGGCCAGGGCGGACCGGCGGCCCGACCCGCGACGGGTACCACTCGGCACAGCGGATGTCGTCGCGGGTCGGGTCGGGGTCCGCCGGCGATCAGCGGATCTGCATCCCGGAGATGGCCCGGGAGATGACCAACCGCTGGATCTCGGAGGTTCCTTCGAAGATGGTGTAGATCTTGGCGTCCCGGTACCAGCGCTCCACCGGGTGGTCGCGCAGGAAGCCGGCGCCGCCGAGGAGCTGAACCGCCTTCTCGGTGACCGAGACGGCGACCTCGCCGGCCTTGAGCTTGGACATCGAGCCCTCGCCCGCGGTGAACGGCCGGTTGTTGCGGCCCATCCAGGAGGCCCGCCAGACCAGCAGCCGGGCGGCGTCGATCTCCATCTTCATGTCGGCGAGCGCGAACGCGACCGCCTGGTTCTCGATGATCGGCCGTCCGAACTGGACCCGGTCCTTCGCGTAGTCCAGGGCGTACTCGTACGCGGCGCGGGCCACGCCGAGCGCCTGGGCGCCGACGGTCGGTCGGGACAGCTCGAAGGTACGCATCGCCGCCTGGCCGGACGCGCGCTGCCCGGAGCGGGCCCGGGCCAGCCGCTCGTCCAGCGCCTCCTTGCCGCCGAGCAGGCAGCGCCCGGGCACCCGGACGTCGTCGAGGAAGACGTCGGCGGTGTGCGACGCGCGCAGCCCGAGCTTGCGCAGCTTGCGGGTGGCGTTGAGGCCGGCCGTGCCCGGCGGTACGACGAACGCCGCCTGCCCGCGTGAGCCCAGGTCGGGCTCGATCGAGGCGGTGACCACGTGCACCCCGGCGATGCCGCCGTTGGTGGCGTACGCCTTCTGCCCGTTGAGCACCCACTCGTCGGTGGCCTCGTCGTAGACCGCGCGGGTACGCATCGACCCGACGTCGGAGCCGGCCTCCGGCTCGGTGGTGCAGAACGCGGCGACCGCCGGCTGGTCGACGTCGCCGAAGCACTGGGGCACCCACTCGACGAGCTGGTCCGGGGTGCCGGCGCCGTAGATCGCGGCGACCGCGAGGGAGGTGCCGAAGATGCCGAGCCCGATACCGGCGTCACCCCAGAAGAGTTCCTCGCTGGCGATCGGGAGCGAGAGGCCGGTGGGATCGGCCCAGCAGGTGGCGAGGAACTCGAAGCCGTACAGGCCGACCTTCGCGGCTTCCTGGATGATCGGCCAGGGGGTCTCCTCCCGGGCGTCCCACTCGGCCGCGGCCGGGCGCACGACCTCGGCGGCGAAGCCGTGCACCCAGTCGCGGAGGTCCCGCTGTTCCTCGTTCAGGTCGAGCGAGAACTCGTTCATGTCAGGCCTTCGGGATGTCGAACAGGTTGGCGATGTTGGCCGCCAGACCCAGGTCGCCCTTGGCCTTCAGCTTGCCGGTCATGAACATCATGACCGGGTTCGCGCCGCCGGAGACGATCTTCAGGAACTCGACCGGGCCCATGGTGAGGCTGAGCTTGGGGTCGCGGGTCGGGGTCTCCGAGACGGTGCACGTGCCGTTGTCGATGACGATCTCGTAGGTGTCGGTGCCGCCGTCCGGCCGACCGGTGATGTTCCAGTGGATGACCGCGTTGGTCGAGCCGGCGCGGTCGGCGCGGAACAGCGACGGCATCCGGTTGAAGACCTCGCTCAGCACCTTGCCGCGCAGCTCGCCCGACATCACCTCGGCGATCTTGTCGTCCGGGGTGGACTTGACCAGCTGCGCGAACTCCTTCGGGCCGACGTTCGCGAAGTTGGCCGGGTCGAAGTCAGTCATGGGGGATGCACCTCTCGACTTGGTTACTCTGGCGTAACCTTACGCACGAGTAGGTATGCTCGCAAGGTGTCCAGCACGCCCACCTTCAAGCGCCTGCCCCGGGCGGTCCGCGAGCAGCAGATGCTCGACGCGGCGGTCAAGGTCTTCTCCCGCCGCGGCTTCCACGCGGCCAGCATGGACGAGATCGCCGACGACGCCGGCATCTCCAAGCCGATGGTCTACGCGTACCTCGGGACGAAGGACGAGCTCTTCGTCGCCTGCCTGCACCGCGAGGGCACCCGGATGATGGAGGCCATCGCCGGGGCGGCCGCCCCCGACCTGCCCGCCGACGAACGGCTCTGGCGCGGGCTGCGCGCCTTCTTCGGCTTCGTCGGCGCGCACCGGGACGGCTGGGCGGTGCTCTACCGGCAGGCCCGCGCCTCCCAACCGTTCGCCGCCGAACTGGCCACCATGCGCGGCCGGCTGGTCGACGTGGTCGCCGGCATGCTGGACCACGCGCTGCGCGCCAACGGCCGCGAGGTCCGCCCCACCGATCTCGAGGTCGTCGCGTACGCCCTGGTCGGCGCGACCGAGTCGCTGGCCGACTGGCTCGCCGACCACCCCGAGGCGGACCCGGAGAAGACCGCCACCCGGATGATGAACGTGGCCTGGCTCGGCGCCGACCAACTGCTCCGTGGCACCACCTGGCACCCGCCCGCCGACTGACCGCCCCCGCCTCCGACCCTCCCCATCCCACCCTGCCTCGCCTGCCCTTCCCGCCCCACCTCGCCTGCCCGCCCCGCCGCCCTGCCCGCCCGCGCCGGCCGGTTGGTCGGGGCTGGTCAGGGCTGGGCGGGCGCGCTGCACCGCCCGCGCCACGGATTGCGGCAAAGCGGGCCTTCAATCCGTGCGGAGACCACCGTTTGCCGCATTCCGTGGCCCCTCCGAGCGGCCGGGCCGGGTCGAGCGGAGGCCGGTCGAGGCGGCCGGGCGGCGCGGTTGGCGTCACGGATTGCGGCAAGGTGGGCTGTCAGTCGGTGCGGAGACCACGGCTTGCGGCATTCCGTGGCCGGCCGGGCCGGGCCGGACCGAGCGGTCGGGCCGGGCCGTCGGGCGGGGCTGAACGGTCGGGTCGGGCCGAGTCGAGCGGGGGCCGGTCGAGGTGGTCGGGCTGCGCGGGCGGCGTCACGGATTGCGGCAAAGTGGGCCTTCAGGCCGTGCGGAGAGCACCGTTTGCCGCATTCCGTGGCCGGACCGAGCGGTCGGGCCGGGCCGTCGGGCGGGGCTGAACGGTCGGGTCGGGCCGAGTCGAGCGGGGGCCGGTCGAGGTGGTCGGGCTGCG